>JBGCDF010000212.1:0-24468 GCA_045105095.1 Crocinitomicaceae bacterium
TTGTGAAGTGCTCTCGTTTTTCATCTTGAGAAAAATGAATAAAATACTCAACCCGCAGGGCATTGATATAATCATTGCAATTCTTTGCAAAGCTCTGATTAATCGTTTCTGAAAGTTCTACGGAGTTTGT
Organism: Crocinitomicaceae bacterium; assembly: GCA_045105095.1. Lineage (GTDB taxonomy): Bacteria > Bacteroidota > Bacteroidia > Flavobacteriales_D > Crocinitomicaceae > UBA4466. The sequence continues at coordinate 131 of JBGCDF010000212.1, forward strand.
CTTTAGTCGCTTTGAGAGGTACTGCAAATTCAAATCCTGATTTAAAAAGAGTCGTTCCTTCTGCATTATCTCCGACAGTTGACTTGCCAACTTATCAATTTTCAAATTGCCATCATCTTTGTTGAGTGTCCGAGATTCTTCGTTACGCTGTCTGGGTGTGTCTTTAGACGTATCATCGAAGTTGATTTGCGCGGGTTGAACCTGTGAATAACCAGCCAAACCAATGTAAAAGCACACAAGAACCAATACCAGATTCCACCACCAATCTTGATAGAAATCGAGCTCAAAAATTATATCTAGAACATTCATGATCTCACGCGAAACAAGCCAAAAAATCATGGCGTAAATGAAGTTTCTGAACCAATTGAAACTAATTAACTCTTCATTGCTGAACTGATTTAATGTCCACTTTTTATACCGTTTATAGATTCGTAAACAAAGAGCTAAGTACGCAATGTAGCTCATCCAACGTGCGATAATCAGGAAATACGATAAGACATTGTCAAGATCGGAGTTTTGACGCCATTCAACAACATCTGATCCTTGTATAAAGAAGGTGAAGTGGTAAGAAAAATAAATAACGTAAGGCACAAAATGAAGTAGTGCCTTACGATCAATTTTGAAAGATCTGTTTACCTGAGCTTTGAAGTAAAAGTAGACTACTGGCCCGAACAATAGGCTTACCCCTCGAGGAAATCCATTCAACTCATTCCAAAGAACATTAATCCCTGCAAATCCAAATGTATAATCCTGTAGTTCCATTGCGAGGATAAACATTACCCATCCCAACATCTTATCGGATAATCGGTTCTGACGAATTCCTCGATACAAAAAGATCAACCACATCGCAAGGCAGAAAAAATACCCGAATTGTAGTGGTGTTGTATAGATCGACATGCTATTGAATGAATTTACAGGAGAATAATTAATGTGTTCAGTTGCTTAAAACTACTTTTCTTTTTCGAGTTTGGCAATACGCTTGGCGACATCCAATTTTTCTCCATTCTCAATAGATTCGTCAACAACCAACAATAACTTTTTCTTTCCATTCTTCTTATAGTAAATCTTTTGACCAATTTTCAGACTAACTCCGCTATTGGAAAAAGGTGACAAATTCGGGTTCATCACATTCGGGATGACCAATGGAATCGATTTCGCACTGGAATTACGAAGCGTGAACGTAACAGAAGCGCTACTTGCTGTTTCTACTTTCGGCGCTTGTCTTTTCACAAAGTTGAGTGTAACATCTACATCTTTCTTCGAATCATTCTTGAAAATAAGCACTTGACCTGGTTGTACATCTATGATCTCTTTTGCTTTTGGCCCCATACCAAATCCTTTCACCCATTTTTTGGTTGCCTTGTCTTCAACTTTCACATCGAAACCCTGAAGCGTTTTGTTTTTGATTTCTACTACACTCGTCTCAAAAGCATCATAAGTGAGTTCTACTGAACTTCCTTTTTTAATGCTCACTTCCTCTTGACTAATTCCCTGTGTAATTCCAACGAATAAACTTGCTACTACTAAAACTAAATTTTTCATCTTATCTATTTTAAACACGCTTCGACTTTGAAACGTTGAGACAAATCTATGGGTACAAAGTCCACCTATCGCTCTAAATAACAATTTAGGACGTCCCAAATCATTATTTGATATACATCCAACAACACGACAAAACTACCTAATCCTCACACTTTCAAGTAATAAAGTTTATGTCTCAGCTATTCCTTTCAATTTACCTAACTTAGACCTACTTATTCAATAAATTTAACAAAACACTCATGCGTAGCGTTCTTTTTGCATTCTTGATATTCACATTCTCATCTAACGCACAACTCAATATTGTCGGTCCAATAGAATATTCTGGTTACGAAGAAAGTGTTCGTACTGTTCATTTTTCGGAAGATGATAAAACAGTTCTAGGAGACTGGGATGATGTTATCGAATGGGATATTGCCAGCCAAAAATTACTTGATAAAACAGAAATTCCTGGATATACAATAAACAAAAGCAGCTACGACGGAAACAGTTTTTGGGTGAATGGAAATTCTAACTACAACACTGAAGCGAAAGATATCACGGACATGCATAACAACTTCAATATGTTGGATAGCTCTGTGATGAAGCCAACCAAAGTAAAACGTCCGTACGGATTGTCGGCGATCATCAAAGGAACGAAAGATGTAATCGTAGCTGCGTCTACCGAGAAATATACGTATCAAGTAGTTCGTCTAAATACAGAAACATTCGAAGAAACGACGATCTATTTTGATGAAAATAAACATGGAACTGCAGTTCCTACAGCAATCAAAGTGAGTGACGATGGTCGTTATTTAGGTGTTTCTTTCGCAGGAGAACATGCAGGTGTTCGCATTTATGACTTAGAATCAGGTACGCAATTGAAATACAGAGAGTCAGATGCTGATGCAAACGATTTTGCCTTCTCTTCAGATGGTAACTACGTCTTTGTTGGAGATGGAGCTTCTCTTGTTCAAATCAACATTAAATATTGGCGTGATGTACGAATCTGGGATGTAAGCGGAACAATTACCTCACTTGATGTAAATTCGGATGGAACGTATGCCGTATTCTCATTTCAGAGAAAAGGAGCTGTGTTACTAAATGTTCAGAGCGGTGCAATAGAAGCAAATCTTGGTAATGGTACGTATTGGGACGTCACTTTTTCTAATAACGATGAACTTATCGGATTAGGCGTCTCGAAACGGCTCAAAAATGAAGGAATTGCTTCGGTCCATATTTATCAGATTCTGAAATAAATTCTTCTTCAGAAGCGCAGTTCGGTTTAGGACGGCTCGATAATTGTAATTTCGTCCATACCAAAATCAAATACTATGAGATTCAGTCATCTTATTTCTATCATTTCCTTCCTAATTCTAGGATTTTCTGTTTCTGCTCAAGACGAAAATCAACGTATCATTAGTTCTTACTATGAATTCGAGAAAGGAAGCACAGAGCTGCTCTACGGAGACAACGTTGTATTTCGATCGGGGCCATCTGCCTCTTCTGAAGCCATTGACACCTTGGCAATCGGAACAGAAGTGAAAATCATTGAAAAAAGTGAAGAAAAGACAACATTGAATGGCCTCGATTGGAATTGGTACAAAGTGAAGGTCGGTCGCAAAACGGGATATATCTTAGGAGGATTAATTGCATTGGACAAGCTCCGTTTCGATGATGCCACGTATCTCGTTACCATGGCTGGAGTTGACAAAACATTTGATGATTATGAGTACACCGATTACAAAGTTCGAACGCGTGTGCTTGGCCCAACTGATGAATATTACGGTCACGAATCTAAGTTGAATACCAATTCTTTCTACATCGAAGCCCAAGGAAATAAGGGGATCGAAGGAATTGGACACATGTTTATGATCAACCTTTATGCAGAAGCCTGCGGAGTAGATGGAGGGAAAATTTACCTCTTTAACAATGGCATTCGATTAATTGAGGCTCTTCAACTCAGCTCCGTATCTGATGCTGGAGCATTTTGGTTTTCTGAATCAGTGATCTTTCCAGAGGACGAAGGAGGATGGGACGGAATGGTTCAGTACAAACGAGAATATGGCGAACCTCAAGACGAAGAATACAACTGGACGAAAGCGACCATCCACACCCTAAATTTAAGATGGGAGAATGATCATTTCACGCCAAATATTCAGGAATTTGAATTTGGAGAGGACGAATGATGTACACGATCATCTTTCTGAGTATTGCGCTGTTCTAAGTGTTCTCGCAACGCGCAAACTTCTTCGTTCAAAGCAACTACTCGATCGTACCAAACCCCTTCATATCATTTTAATAGGGATCATTCCCATTGTGTAGTCGGTGCTTGTTCAGCTGTTTTCCGATGACCCCTCGAAGAAGAATAAAAAGTATGAGCACCAGCGATACATGAGTTCCGGATATCAAAGTTATGCTCCCGAAGGAAATTAGTTACGAACTAATTTTCCAGCATAAGACTGATTTCTGGTAACCACAGAAATAAAGTATACTCCTTGTGATTTGTTACTCAAGTCGATCTCAACACGATTTCCACCTTTGATTGTTTCAAGCTCTTTTGTTAGTACAACTAGTCCTCGAGAATCCGTTACTGTCAATTGTCCGATTCCTGGTTCATAACAATTGAACACTCCTTCTGTCATTCCGTTCGTTGGATTTGGGAAGAGTGTAAGTACATCGAATCCATTATCCAGCACATTTACCGATCGAACCTCAGAGTATTCTGAACCTCCATCAAAATTCGTTTGTTTCAAACGATAATACGTCACTCCCGGTTGAACGTTTGGATCAAAGGCAAAATACTCCGTTTCAAGATGTGTTGTTCCAGCACCTTTGACCGTTACCACTTCTTTAAAATTTATCGCGTCCATTGATTTCTCAATAGTGAAATAGTCATTATTGAACTCACTAGCCGTTTTCCAATATAAATCTGATCCTTTAAATTCAGTATTGTACGTTGCCGTGAACACCGACAATTCAATTGGAAGTATTGTACAATCCAAAGAAGCCGTACCACCAAAACTCAATGAATATCCCTGACCTGTAGGTGACCACTCATCGATCATTAAGTAATAAGTTTCACCTGCATTTACTGTTAACTCATTTACGAACTTATCACCAGCAACATCCTCAGATACAGGCAGTGGATCTGGAGTTGGGTATCCAACCGCACCTGTAGTGCCTGACGCCGATGCATCACTACATCTTATTGGAGCACCCAATGCGCCGCATGTTACATCGGGACCGAACACTGCGAAATCATAATCATCCGTAGAAGTACTTGGAGAAACCGTAATATTCAAAGATCCTGATGTTGCAGCGGTGAAGGAATACCAATTTGTATGGTTCTCTCCCCCAGCAGGACATGCGGAACCATTACATCCTTCCGATATGATTCCAGGACCAGTTGAATTAGCAGTAACTGCAGAACTTGAACATAAATGAGTCGCGTTAATGCAATCATTGTTGTCTGTTCCATTCGGCCCACCTGCGCAAGGTGTGCATGAAATCGTTGCCGTCCAGCCAGCTGCTGTGTTCACCGCGGAAGTCACAAAAGCAAATGTGAGGCATCCACTTGGGTGAGTAGAAGTAAACGAAAATGGTACAGATGCACTTAAATCTCCCCAAAGACCATCGTTCCATGAGGGATTTCCTCCATACACCGAAGGAGCATTTGGCGCTCCAGTAAAATTCGGACTGTATTCGGTTGGGCCGTTTCGTACATAGAGTACATCCCAATCATTCGCCGTAATGAAAGAATTAAAGGTCACTGTTGTGCAATTTCCAGCAAGATTTGGACAAAATGTTCTGTATACTGCGTTTTCTGGTAAACCATTTCCAATACCGTGAGCATAATCACCTGAACCACCGCCATCATCCGTGTATATCGAAGGGCCACAATCCGCCACTTCACATGCCCCTACTTTTTCTCCTGCAATTCCGATACCTGCTGGATGGGAATATACGCATGGTGGACAACCACCACCACAAGCAACTGTGATAATTACGTCATCTATTAATGTTCCACATGTTTCCGTGATCGACCATCTCAAAACGTATGTTCCAATTCCTCCTACCGGACTGAACGTTGCAACAGGATCTGTAGAACTACTCAATTGAGACATTAATATACTAGGTCCACTGAGAATAGACCACTCAGCTGTACCCAATGTTGGTGTATTTGCCGCCATAGTTGTGTTGTTCCCCACACAGATTGACTGATCTACCCCAGCGGCTGGTGTTGTAGGTGGTGTCAAAATATTGACTTCGACGACATTGGAAGCCAAACTTTGTGTATTATCGGACTGTCCACACGATGGAGAATACGCTACACAGAAATAGAAAAACGTTCCAACTGTTCCGTTCGGTGGGGTAAATGTGAGTGCCGTCTCACCTGCAATAGGAACAGCCAGTAAAACGAAGTTTGAATTGAAGAATGCTCCATACCATTGATATTGAACATTCGCAGCGCAACCTGCTCCCGAAGTTGCTACGGTTGCCGTCAATACGCTTGTTGATGACCCTGAGCATAAGTTTTGTGTTGCTGATGGATCAATAGTAGTAGCACTAGGACATACTGGGATCGAAGGCGTTACAATTACCCGACCGTTTGCTCCTGCTCCACCATTCGCTCCTTCTCCGGATCCTCCTCCTCCACCTCCTGGTGAAACTCCATTCGCCCCATTGTTGTTTTGATTTCCGCCGTCTCCACCATTTCCGCCATCGGCAGGTGCAATACCACCACCACCCGCGGCGTTTACAGTTCCATCTTCACCATTCGCACCGTTTGCCGCAGTTCCTGCAGAAGATCCTCCACCGGCTCCACGTCCGTTATTACTGTATGAACCTTCTCCTCCATTACCTCCAGCGAACGTAATATCGCCAATGCCATTTACAGCACCTGGACCACTCGCTCCTCCAACTCCATTGTCAAGCGGGTAGAATCCACCGAAACCGCCATTAGCAAAAACTGTAGTTGGTGTATCGAACCAAGAAACTCCTCCGTTTGCACCATTACTATTTCCGATACCACCAGCGCCGCCAGCACCAACAGTGACCGTATAATTCGTATTTGGAGTAACGGCAAGGTAAGATTCAGAGTAACCTCCGCCTCCACCTCCACCAGCACCATCCCAGATGGTTGAGTTTCCACCACCGCCGCCGCCAGCGCCCCAAACTTGAACGCGAAGACATGTGACACCTGGCCCTGTAGTATAAATTCCAGAAGTATTAATTGTAGTTTGTCCAAATGAAAAAGCAGCACAAAATGAACAAAGAGTTGAGAGTAGATAAACAAATTTCATGATTTGTCTAGATTTAGTTATGAACTCGTTTTTCGAGATATTTCTCTTCCATTTTATCGAAAGAGTATAGAATGATTATTTGATCAATAGTAGAATCATACACTTCAACATCAACAGATTGTTCCCGTTCTGCTGGGAGTAACTCAAAATTGATAGAAGTTAAAATTGTACTATCACCATTACCAAAAGCATAATGCTTCAGTTCGTATCGAAGTCCATACAGATCCTGATTTGTCGGTTTGGAAGTCACTCGTCTTTGGGTAGGCATGTAATTCTGGGTGAACCCCATAAAAGACATAGTAACAACCCATAGGGTCATTGCTATCTTCATAGATTTAGTAATAAGTTTCGTAGTTATGCGCAGAACGCGGCACAAAATCAGGTGGTTTTTAGTAAAACCGAGGAGATTAGTGCAATTAGTCGTCGAAACACGTCATTTCATAGATGAAAACCATTTTTTTCATGATGGATGAGACAGCTTAAGAAGGTGCATTTTCGTAAATTGCGACCAACATCTAAATAATTGAGTGCTACTGACTAACTCCCCACTTCTCGGATCTATTCTGCTCGTCGTCATCCTATTTTCGGCTTGGGCTTCTTGGCGTTCATTTAAAAATCAACGGTATAATGTGTCTATCGGCTTAATAGTTTTGATTGGCTTGCTTTTGAAAATCTACCTCTCCTCGGATTTGTTTTTACACCCCTGGGATGAGCGCTATCATGCCTTAGTGGCGAAGAACATGCTCAATCATCCATTAAGGCCTACACTTTTTGAGACGCCTTTTCTAGACTACGACTACAAGATGTGGACGTATAATCACATATGGGTGCATAAGCAACCACTTCCGTTGTGGAGCATTATGTCAAGTTTGGCGCTATTTGGGGTAAATACATTTGCCGTCAGGATTCCTTCCATTTTGTTGACATCTCTAGGTGCAATAATTTCTTATCAGTTCGGAAAGAGATTGTTCAGTCGAAGGGTTGGCTTCTTTGCTTCGGGGTTCTACTCAATAAACGGACTAATTCTTGAGATATCTAGCGGCCGAATTGCCACCGATCATGTCGATATATTCTTCTTGTTTTTTGTTCAACTCGCTGTTTATTTAGCTTGGGAATTCGCTCAACGAAAATCAATTTACCTGAACATACTCTGCGGAATAGCGATCGGTTTAGCCATATTATCCAAATGGCTTCCTGCCTTAATCGTACTGCCAATTTGGGGAGGTTTCCTATTGCACTTTCGACAATTTCGATTCAAGGAAATCCTTTTCCATGGACTAACATTGATTGCTGTGATAGCACTGATTGCTTTGCCCTGGCAAATCTATATTCACTCCGCATTTCCGCTGGAAGCGGTCTGGGAAAGTAGTTTCAATAAACAACATCTTTTTGAAGTACTCGATGTTCAGGCACAACCGTGGTACTACCATTTCACCATGCTACGCATTAACTACGGAGAGCTGATTTATCTTCCTCTCATCTGGTTTGCGTTTAAAACAATTCGGAAGCGTACCAATTGGAAATACTGGTCCATCTTGATTTGGATCACCATTCCATACATCTTCTTTTCTTTAGCTATGACGAAAATGCAAGGCTACACGCTGTTTGCCGCCCCAGCCGTATTCCTTGTGCTTGCTTTATTCATCGATTATCTGATTCGCTTTCGAAAACGATTCAATTACCGCTGGGTGCCAGTTCTTGGAATCATTCTCCTCATCGCACTCCCCATTCGATTCAGCTTAGAACGCTTGAAACCATTTCAAACTGTTGCTACACCTGAATGGCAACAAGACATTGATGATATTGCAAAGGAAATTAAACATCAGAAAAAAGTGATCGTGTTCAATGTCAACCGACCTATTGAACTCATGTTTCACTCAAATTGTACAGCATACAATACCATTCCATCCTCTGAGAAAATTGCCAAATTGATTAAAGACGGGGGCACCATTTATATCAATCAAAAAACAGAAATGGAACAAACGGAAATCAGGAAGATCTGGTATCCATCTTTAGCAGAATAAGTATATTTAGTTTATGACCCTAACTCAACAAATAGCGAAACATCTGCGCGATGTGCACTATGGCGGTAATTGGACAGCATCAAATTTAAAAGATGCATTATCGGATCTTAACTGGCAAGAGGCCACTTCTAAAGTAGATGATTTCAATACTATTGCCGTGTTGACCTTCCATGTTTCCTATTACCTTGACGCCATTATTGATGTCGTCGAAGGAAGACCGCTCACAACGAAAGATGAACTGAGTTTTCTTTGTCCGGATATTACTTCTGAAGGAGAATGGAGTGCGCTTGTTCAATCTGTGTGGGATAGACTCGAAAAAGCAGCTTCTTTAGTTGAAGAATTAGATGATGAAATCTTATCCACTGACTTTAGCGATAAAAAATACGGCTCATATTTCCGAAATGTTCACGGCTTAATCGAACATACGCATTACCATTTGGGACAGATAGTGATTTTGAAACGATTGGTACGAAAATCAAACTAAAATGCCAACAAACAACCACATAGACTACATCGAATTCAAGGCAAATGACCTTGAAGCAATTAAGGAGTTCTACTCTTCTGTTTTCGGATGGGAATTTACCGACTACGGGGAAAACTACACAGCCTTTGCCAGTAGCGGACTAAATGGTGGATTCGAGCACACCGACAAACCTATAGTAAACGGGGCCCTCATTGTGCTATCTCATGATAATTTGGATGAAGTCCAACGAAAGGTCGAGGCAGCTGGTGGAGTCATCAACGTTCCGATTTTCTCTTTTCCTGGTGGAAAACGTTTCCAATTCCTCGATCCTTCTGGGAATGAGCTAGCTGTTTGGACGGAAGGTTAATGCAGAATGATTAAATTAAGAATTGTTGATGGTAATCGTTAATTCTTAACTGATTAAGCTTCCTTCACAATTAGCTTAAATCCTTTTCCGTGAACGTTCATGATTTCAATTGAACTGTCATCCTTCAATGCTTTTCGCAACTTCGCGATGTACACGTCCATACTTCTTCCGTTGAAGTAGTTGTCGTCTCCCCAAATTGCGCGCAAAGCAGCCTGACGGTCCAAAATATCATTCTGGTTCTTTACGAGTAAAGTCAGTAATTGATTTTCTTTTGTTGTCAATTTCTTCGTTTCTTCCTCCAAATGAAGCAAGCGCAATTCTGGCTCATACTTGATCGATCCAATCATTCTTGATCCATCATCATTTTCATCGGAAGTATCTACACGACGTAAAATAGCATTGATTCTTGCCAATAACTCCTCCATGGCGAAAGGCTTCGTCAAGTAGTCATCTGCTCCAAGCGAGAAACCTTCCAACTTATCTTCTTTCATTGCTTTCGCTGTCAAGAATAGAATGGGCGTTTGCTTATCAATTTCCCTGATTTCTTTGGCCAGTGTAAAACCATCCATTTCAGGCATCATAACATCAAAAATGCAGAATTCAAACGACCCTTCGTGGAATCGTTCCAAGGCGGTTTTACCATTTTGAGCCAGTGATACTTCGAACCCTTTTGACTTCAGGAAAGTCTGTAAAAGCTGTCCGAGATTCAAATCGTCTTCTGCTAGTAAAATAGAAGTGTTATTTTTCATATTAATCGGTTATGGTGACTGTAAATTCAGATCCGTTCCCAAACTTACTCTTTACGCCAACGGTCCAGTCATGTAATTCAGCAATTGCCTTCACATAACTCAACCCCAAGCCAAAGCCCTTAACGTTGTGCACGTTACCTGTTGGAATACGGTATAATTTGTCAAATATTTTGTTGATGTGTTCTTTTTTTATCCCAATCCCTTGATCTTTCACAACAATCAGTGTCTTTTTTCCTTCTTTCTTCAGAAAGACATCGACCATGGGTTTACCATTACTATACTTAACGGCATTATCAATCAGGTTAGAAATCATATTGGTCACGTGAAATCTATCACCCACCACATTAATCATCTCATCTGGAACGTTCACATTGATTTCGCCCTCTGGATGAGTAAGCCCAAATTTCGCGCGTTGCGTAACGTCTAAAATGATTTCGTTCAATTTCAATTCTTCATTGCGCATTCGAACCTCTTTCTTGTCCAAGGTTGCACTTTGAAGTATCCGTTCAACCAAAACGCCTAAACGTTCATTTTCGGCAGAAATCATTTTCACATAAGGAGCAGATGTTTCCAATGCCGCTTCCCCCATCATGTCTTTGTCATTCATTGCCTGACAGGCGAGAGAAATTGTCGAAATAGGGGTCTTGAACTCATGGGTCATGTTTGAAATGAAATCACTTTTGAGTTCAGATAACTTCTTCTGAGTGAGTATCGTTCTAAACATGAAAACGAAGGCAATGATAATCAATAATACAAGTGCGAAATTTACTAATAATGGCGCCCACATTTCTTTGATAAGGAAGGACTTTTGTTTTGGGAAAGACACGTGTAAAAAGATCTGTTCGTCAAGGGAATTTCCCGGGAAAAGTTGTGTCCGAGAAGCCATTGTGGTATCTAATACGGACAAATAATTCGACGGTGTTTTCTTGAAATCTAAGGGTTGATTGTACTTATCCGTGACCATAAATTCATAGTCCTTTGGGTATTTCCCAGACATCAACTCTGTTTTAAGTACAGAATCGAGGAAGGCCAATTCTACTCGATCGCTTTGATTCTGATAAGCGTTGTGCTTGTACGCATCAATAATCATATCATTGAGAAACCGCGTCTTTCTGAAAATTTGTTGTACTACCCTCTGATCCAACTGGATTGCAATATCGAGAGAGTCTCTGTCTACATTCGTCGACTCACGATCGATTAAATCTTTCAATTTCCGAACATCTCTAGCAAGTACGCGCTGCTCAGCACTCAGCCCAGAAATAGAATCATACGTTCTTCCTTCAATTACCAGGTAATCTTGGATTTCTCCATTCTTTACAACGGCTGTATCGCGTATGGAAATTTCTTCTGTTGATGACAACATGTTTTGAAATTCCTCCTTCAGCATGTCCTTGTACTTCCCACGAAAATCTCTGTCGATAACATGCATGTATTTTCTGATGTCATCTGCCTTCTCGTGTGTTAAGGCGATTCGTTCAAGTGTTGTGCCTAAATGTTCCTTGAATTCTCCCGATTTCTGATCATAAAGTGCAGAGGTTTGGAACGCCTGAATAAGGAGTAAGGCAAGCATCGCTACAACGACGAGGATGAGAATAAAATTTACACGGATTCGCTTCATGTCTGTCAGCGAATATAGATAAAGGAACGAGCGGTAAAGAGGGCTTAACGTTTTTTAACGGGGTAAAATCACAAAAAAAGGAGCTCATCTTTCGACAAGCTCCTACTACTATTCGGTCTTCAAATTTACTTTTCACTACTAGAATTGATCATGATTCTTTCATTTCGGAAATACTTACGATCAACATTATTCCCCTTACTGGTTTTCTTGCATGTACTTCTCATAATCGATTTGACTTTGAGCGATTACGCGTTGAGCAACTTGAGCATTTTGAAAGTCTGTTACCTCTACCGTTTTATTCTCCAATTTTGAATACTCCTCGAAGAAATTTCTGATTTCTTTCAAGTGATGAGCAGGTAGTTCAGAAATATCATTGAAATGCGCCACACTCATATCATGCTCGGCTACTGCAATTATCTTATCATCTAGCTCACCCTTATCAATCATGTGCATTACGCCAATAACTTTTGCGGAAACGATACACATCGGAACCACAGAAATTTGTGAAAGAATCAGAATATCTAGCGGATCTTTATCGTCGCAATAGGTTTTAGGAATAAAACCGTAATTCGCTGGATAATAAATGGATGAATAGAGTACACGATCAAGAATCAACATCCCTGATTCCTTATCCAATTCGTATTTAGCTCTGGTATTCTTCGGAATTTCTATAATTCCATTAACGCATTCTGGAGCGTTTTTTCCAATTTCAACTTTGTGCCAAGGGTTAGTTGAATCTATTTTCATATGTTCTATTAATTTTCACTTTTAGCGCAGGTCATTCAACTTTGGACTAAAACAATCTTCTCGCCTGCAAGAAACGCTTCGGATAACCCGAAGATTCATAATGGGTCATGACAACTCCAAAATGGCGCTTCGAACTTGAGCAATGAATGAATTTGATTCCGTCTTCATTCTTATCCACTACTATTCCAACATGTCCTACTGTTTTACTACCAGGAGTCGTTCCTGCAAACAATAGGCAATCACCTTTTCGAACCTGAGACAAATCGATTTTCTCTCCAATGGATGCGTAGCCTTTTGAGCTTCTGCATTTGGTAATGTTCATTGTCCCATAGACGTGAGCTGTGAAACCAGAACAATCGAAACTTGTTCCTGGAGACGAGGTTGCCCATTTGTATGGAACACCGAGTTGCGCTGTGGCAATCTCTACGATGGAATCTGCTTTTTGCTCCCAGATTTCTTGTGCATTGACAGATACTGAGATGATTAAAAAGATGCTAACTAGCCATTTCATGGTGCAAAAATAGGTGAAATGTGTTGATAGTGAGAGGAATTAACGTTCTTTTGGATTACGTTAACAATTACTTTGACCACAAAGACACAAGCTTGACTTTGTCAAGACACAATTGAGCATCGTGTTAATGAAATTCTTTGTTTAATGCGATGCTAATAGGGTTGGGTTCACATAGGTCAAGTTGTTCCCTCTACTTTATGTACTTCGAAGTGAACCGCTGAATACATTTTTCAACCGCCAAGATCGCAAAGGCGCAAAGAGGCATTTGTTTTGCCGTTGATTGTGAGAGGAATTAACGTTCTTTTGGACTTTATCCACTTTTTTGTCATTGCCCCAAAAAAGTTCGCAAAAAAGCGCTAGTGCCGTGTCTGTCGGCAGGCAGGCTTCTTTTATTTCGATCGTCAGATTTCTTGAAACGCGATGTGTTCAGTGATCGCTACGCGCTTCTTCTCACATTCGCGCGTTTCAATTCACCTTCCTCGCTTCATAAAAAAGGCACGTCTGACGAAATTATAATTGCGGTATGAATTAATGCGATACCCAGAGGGTTGGGTTGAGACACGTAACGTTGTTCCCAACTACTTTGTGAACTTCGAAATGGACTACTGAAATGGATTCACCGTTCTTTGCTAACAATGAACCGATGACTTTCTTCGTTGTGACTTTCGATCCTGTTTTCACGTAGGTGTCTTGTAGGTTTGAATATACCGTTCGATAGTTTCCGTGTTTAATGATCACTACTTTACCTGCTCCTGGAATATTCAGAACACTCGTCACTTCCCCCTCAAAAACCGCTCGAACCTGAGCATTGAGTGGAGTACCGATGTCAATTCCGCGGTTATTCGTTGATACATTCTTTAATGTCGGGTGAGGGTTCTTCCCAAAGTTTTCGGTAATGTTTCCTTTTTCCACTGGCCACGGTAACCTTCCACGGTTTGCAGCAAAACTGTTGCTGATCAATTCCGCTTCTTTCGTTTCTGCTAGGGTCGCTGCAGGCGTTGTTGTCGTGGTCGTTGATGCTTCATTCTTCTTGGCGGCGGCTAATGCGGCAGCTTCACGCTCTTTTCGTTTCTTTTCGGCCAACGCTAATTCTCGTTGGATCGCGGCGGCAATTCGCCTGCGTAATGTTTCTTTCTTCTTCTGATCCTCTTGCAATTTAGACAGGAGCAATTCCTCTTCCTGTTTAAATTCTCGGTAGACTTTTTCCTTTCGCTCGCGGTCCTTCTCAATCTCAATTCGTTCGTTTTTCTTTTCCTTCAGAACGACCAATTTATTTTCCTTTTCGGTGTTCACCACACTGATTTCTTCAGAAATGAGCTCCTGATTTTGTTGAATAACGAGGAATTGCTTCAACTGAACATCTGACAGTCTGCGCAAATACCCATTTCGCTTACGTGCCTCGTTGTAGCTGTCCGCCGTGAAAATATACATCAACTTACCGTAGTTATTTCGATGTTTGTAGGCGTAAATTAGGAGCTTTTTGTATTGAGCTTTAAGCTTCTTGACCTTTTCCTTTAGCTCCACTATTTGCTTCTCCTTTTGCAAAACAGTGAGCTCAGCACCTCGAATTTGGTTATCGTAATTTCTCAAAAGGCGCTCGCGGTAATCAATTTGATTTTGGATTACACGTAAGTCGTTGAGGGAAGCCTTCGTTTTCGTTTTGGATTTGGCTAACAGTGATTCCGTACTCGCTATGTTTTTCTCCAAACGGGCTTGTTCCTTTTTCAGTTTATCGGCGCTTTGTGCCACTGCATTTCCCATGCAGAACAGCATTACAACAACCAATAACTTACTTACACGGCTCATAGCTATCCGGGATTACGAAGTGAATGTTTTCAGGTTTGTTGACACGCGATTTCCTATATTCCAGTTCGATGCCTATTTCTTGCTTCGGTGTTCTAATAACGATTTTTACGGTTTCTGGTACGGCGTATCCGTCGATCAATTGGCGTGTGAGGTAATCAACCTTAATTTCCGTGCTATCAGATTCACTGTACAAACGTGTAGACTTTAATTGATTGACGTCCTTATTGATTTCGTAATAGATACTCAATGCATCACCAGAATCCCCGTCTTTTTTAAGCTCTGATGAGAGGATGTATGCATACGGATCTTTCACACGATCGAAGTCTGCATCTTTGTTGAAGGCAATCGGGAAGCCCATGAACAATTCTTCCATATTGCGATGACTGAAGCTCAATCCGAAACTCTCTTTCAAAAGATCTATGCTTTCCAGTCTATAGCATTTACTCTGAGACATGGTCATTTTCACAGAATCCTTGGAAACCACAGCATTTACAAAGGGAATTGAAAATTTCTTAATTGTCGCTCCAATAGCGCTATCCTGCACCATTCTCAGCGAAATTTTGAAGGATACATTGCGCGATGAGTCCTGAAATTGTGCATTCATTTTTGAATAGAACGAATCGAAGTTTTGCTGAGACAAACTATCCAACTTTTCGATCAGTACCTTGTCCTTCACCTTTGGCAATTTTTCACCATCACCTCTTCGGTTTCCGCATGAAGCCAGTAAAATAACCGCAAAGGCCAGGGTCAATATGTTAAAGCTCCGGTGCATAGTATTTTTGATCAGTAATTTTCTTTTCTAGTACTTCGTTCGACTTGATAGCCTTGGCTTTCTTCCACCAAACCAATGCCTTCTCCTTATCATTCAGCTTGAAGTAGGTATCTCCCAAATGTTCTAAAACAGCCTCATCTTGAGGATTATTTGTAAACGCCGATTCGAATTGTTTTTTGGCTTCAGCGTATTCTTTTTTCTGGAAAAGTACCCAGCCATACGTGTCTAAAAACTGTGGCTCTTTTGGTGCTCGTTGAATCACTTGTTCCATTAACGATTCCGCCACTTCCAAATCCATATTTGCGTTCGCCAATCTATATGCATAGTTATTTTTAATCAACTGACTGTTCGGATCAACCTCTAATGCTTTTTTGTACTGCAATTTACCTTGTGAGTAATCTTTCAAACCAAAACTTGCCTCCCCCATTTGCCCAAGGAATTCGGCACTTATCGCTTTGTCGTTGAAGACCATTTCTTTTCCTACTGATAACACCTCCAATGCTTCCGAATAACGCTTCGTCTGATTGGCGCTCACTCCATTCAATAGATAGACCGTCGCAATTGTTGGGAACAACTCCAAACAACGCTTACTGTCCTGATACAAATCTTCATGTTTCCCTTGCTGGTATTCCATGATCAATACCTGATTCCAAATTGGATACTGATTGGCATCAAAATTCAATGCTTTTTTGTAGGCCGTTAATGCTTCGTCCTCCTTTTGTGCGCTCAATAAATAATCTCCATGAATGGAATGCGCTTTGGCCTCATTCGGGTATTTCTCAATCATGATATCTACCAATTCGTAGATCTCTGGATCAATTTCATAACTCGTTTCGTGCACTCGAATGAGGATTCCCATTTTCGTATCTACTTCGACGTTATCCGATTTAAAAGCCATCTTCAATGACTCAAACGCTTTCTCTTCGTTTCCTTCCTTTCGATAAACATCCGCGAGTGCCAAATGTGCCCGACCGTTGCCGGGATCAGCTTTTACCAATTCCTCCAGCATATTCGCTGCTTTATCAGGCTGATTCGTTTGATAATAGTAATCGACTTGTGTTCCAATCAACGATGGATCATCGGGAAATACTTCACGCGCTTTCACCAATTCATTGAATGCTTCATCCGATTTCCCAGATTCCATGTAAATCGAATATTTCTGAAGTGAGACTTGTGGGTTTGGTCCCATTTGATCTTCAATTCTATTCATTGATTCTATACACTTATCAAGATCTCCACTTTCCATGGAAGCTTGAGCTGTTCCGTACAACCAATCGATATTTCCTGGTTCAATTTGGGTCAACTTATCAAAGTTCTTCAAGGCCTTTGTGTAATCCTTTTGATCCATGTACATGTAGGCCAACTCTTGAATGTACCACGTGTTGTCTGGATCAATATCAGCAGCTTTTAGAATGTAATTTGAAGAAGCGTCTTTGTTATCACGCATCAACTCCAACTTGGATAAGGCATAGTACACAGCGTCATCATCCTGCTTAATCAACAAGCATTCCTGAAACTTCTCAATGGCCTCGTCAACTCTGTCCGTCGCCTTTAAGCGCAAGGCTTCGTGAAAGGTTTCGATGTACTTATTGTTGGGCGGCTCGCTATCGCCGCTCGCAGCAATTTCCTTCGTCCCTCCACATGATGCGAGAACCAAAACAAAAGCGATATTGTATAGTATAAATTTATTCATCGATTGTAGAATAGTCTCCAATGCTCAAATCTCGCGCCAAACCGTTGAATTTCGCATAAGAACCAATCATGGAATTTTCAATTACACCGTTCGAGATGCTTACTTCATGCTGAATAATGGAATTACTCACACGACTATCAGTGATTTCTGTGTTTGCCCCGATACTTGCATATGGACCAACAACAGCGTTCGTCAATTTCACTCCTTCACCAATGAAACATGGTTTAATGATGATGCTATTTTCCAACTCACAGGAATCTGGAATCAACTGTTTTCCTTTCTTCGCCTCATTCTTGAGCACTTGTTGATTGGTTTCAACGGTCACTTTTTTGTTTCCGCAATCCATCCATTGCTCCACTTCTCCCGTTTTGAATACCTTCCCTTTGGCCATCATCCCTTTGATGCCATCATTGATTTGGTATTCTCCTCCGTGGATGATGTTGTTGTCCAAAACGTTCTGTAATTCCGTTTTCAGTTCTGCAACTTCTTTGAAATAATAAATTCCGATCACAGCTAAATCACTCACGAATTCAGCAGGCTTCTCCACTAATTCAACGATTTCTTTGTTGTCGTTCAGTTTTACTACTCCGTATGCCTCAGGTCGATCGACTTGCTTTACCCAAATCACCGCGTCGGCAGCTGGATCCAATTCGAAATCCGCTTGAATCAATGTATCAGCGTAGGCAATTACGGCAGGACCTTGCAAAGAGTCTTTCGCACACATAATTGCGTGCCCTGTTCCTAAAGGTTGATCTTGACGGTAAATGGATGCTTTCGCCCCCAGTCCATTAGCTAATTTCGTTAAACTCTCCACCACGTCATCACCAAAGAAGGCTGGATCTCCCAAAATAAAGGCAATCTCATCGATGGTTTCATTTACCACTTCGGCAATATCTTTCACCAAGCGGTGTACAATTGGCATTCCAGCAACTGGAACAAGTGGTTTCGGAACGGTTAAGGTATGTGGTCTTAATCGGCTTCCTCGGCCTGCCATTGGTACGATTATCTTCATGTTACTTCTCTCTTTAATGTTTCTTAGAAGTGAAATTACTTCACTCCTGTACTTCCAAATCCTCCTTCGCCCCGTTCCGTGTCAGAAAGAACATCTGATTGAACCCATTCGGCTTGTTTGAATTCTGCGAATACCAACTGGGCCACTCGTTCACCATCATTCACGGTAAACGGCTTATCTGAAAGATTCACCAAAATCACTCCCACTTTTCCCCGATAATCGGCATCAATCGTTCCTGGAGAGTTCAGCACGGTAATTCCGTTTTTGTATGCCAAACCACTGCGTGGACGAACCTGACATTCGTACCCCTCAGGAATTTCCAAAAAGAGTCCCGTTTTGATGAGGGTTCTTTCCAAGGGTTTCAATTCGATTGGAGCGTCAATGTTTGCACGTACGTCTAGACCTGCAGAGGCCGATGTTTCATACGAAGGCAATGCGTGTTTTGATTGGTTGATTACTTTAACTTTCATATTTCGGATTCAACTCTCAAAAATACGAAAAACGCGTTTGGAAAAACTGTGAAAAGCACTGTTTTAGGCATAAGTTACTAACGTTGCAGCGTTAGTTAAATCAATTTGCCTTCAACTCCTTTTAGAAAGTCTATATTTAGCTCTGTGATATTTCTCCGAAAAATCGTTTTGCTCTTCGCGCTAATCTGGTCAAGCGTATGCTTCGCTACTATTTCAGAAACTCAATCTGAGATTAACACTTACTTGTCCAAGGGCCAATATGATTCAGCAGAATTCTTCATTCGATCAGAACTGAATCAACCCTTGAAATTTGAGGATAAGATTGAATTGAATTATCAGTTGGTTAGCGTTCTTATTTACAGTTCAAAATATAAACAAGCACTCGAAGTTGCTTTCGAATCGATCGATCAAATAAAACAGGATTCGGAAAAAGCGCGCTTCTATTTTTTGATTGGTTGTATTTTCTATTCGGTTGAGGATTACGAAAAAACGATCGAATACTTTGACATTCTTCTAACAGGAGAAAACGCAAGTTTGAATGCGAAAGCCTTACTGATTCTATCGGACATCTACGTCACTAAAAACGACATGGCTAAATCCATCACCTCATTAAAAAGAGCCTTTGAAATTGGCGAAACGAACTCAATTGACGCTAAACTGAAAGAGCAAATTTCTTTACAATACACCTTTCAAATCAAGGATTATGAAGCCTGCAAACTGATCTGCTCTAAGATTCTTGAAGACTCATCAAATTTCCTCATCACACAATGCAATGCGCTATCTACCATTGGCGATTGTTTGACTCAACAGGATTCACTCGACAATGCCATTTCATTCTATGAAAAAGCGCTTGCTCTTACGATTAAAACGAATGATCCCGACTTAATAAAAACAACCTCTTCACTTTTGATCAAATCGTATGAGGCCATTGGAAATCAAGAGAAAGCCAACTCGTATCATAAGATTTACAATGACGCCATTAACGATTCCGCGTACTTTTCGATTGATAAGTACCGTGAGTTGTATGCTTTAGAGACCGATCGATCAAAAGACGAGAATCAACCTAAACAAACAAAAAGTAGTAATGCAGTTTGGTATATTTTGCTCTTTCTTTTTGCTGGAATTGTGATAGGTTTAGTTTTCTACTTTAAACGAAGAAAAGCTCCTGAAGATCCACCTCAAAAAACGCAAAAAAAGATTCAAATCAACTCTGAAGAATTGGAAAAAATTGAACGGGTGATCAACGCTTTTATTTCTGATCAGTTGTTTTTAACTCCTAACATCACTCGGAAGTCATTTTGTGAAGAAAGTGGTATAAAATCAGAACGATATTTAAGTGAATTTATTAATGATCGTCATGGAAAATCGTTCAGTGTTTTTCTTAATGATCTTAGAGTAGAATATGCACATCAACGATTAAAAAACGATAAACTCTTTCGGCAATTTAAGACTTCAGAAATTGCAAAATCATCAGGGTTTGGATCAAAAAAGACCTTTGAGCGAGCTTTTTCTACCAAATACGGAAAAACCCCTTTTGATTTCATTACTTCACTACCAAACTAACAGTCAAACATTTAGTTTCGGCCAATTCGCGAATTGACGCAACAAGTCAATTAATCTACCATCGTTTCTTATCCATAAGGCCATAACTCGATCTAACTTTACTCTCGTCGAAAGACCTTAAAGACATTCGACTAAATCCAATTGTTTATGAAGTATTTTTTTATCCTCATCAGTTTATTCATTCTTCAGTTCTCTTTTGCTCAGAACCGGACCATTTGTCCCGATGTTGAAGGCGCCGTAAATCACCCAATTCTGGAGAAGTACAAAAACAGTTGCATCATTGCTTATGACGAGTCGAAGTTCAACTCTGTGACATTTCCAATTTCAAAGATTTCCTCTTATAAAGAAGGAGCTCCCAAGGAGATTACCGAAGAAGGAAAGGTGACAAACATCATTTTCGGAATTGAGAATAATGACCGTGCGACAGTTTTAGAAGTGCAAAGAAATTATGAGCAAGCTTTAAAAAAAGGTGGATTCGAGATTGTTTACTCGGCATTTGGAAAAAAAGCGATTGGCGGTAATTACAAACTTCAAAGCGCCTATCCAACTTTCGGTGAAGCGGACGTTTTGTCGCAATACCAATACACTAAGGCCAAGAGCTATTTTCGATTTTCGATGTCGGGACATAACACGAACATAGATAAAGATGAGGCATATTTTGTAGCTCAAGGAAAACGAGATGGTAAAAGCTATACGCTGGCATTATACATTCGACACAATAGGACATCTTGGGAAGGACTTTCCAATAACCTCTTTGTACTTGCGCAAATCGTTGAAAAAGAAGAAATGGAAACAGGACAGGTTTCAGCGGCTTCCATTGATGAGAAAATCAAAAACGAAGGAAAGGAAGTCTTTCACAATATTCTATTCGAATTCGGTAGCGACAAGCTGACTGAAGAGTCTTATGTGGTGATTGAGACATTAGCGGAATACTTAAAAGCGAATAACGAACAATCGTATTATGTTGTTGGGCACACAGATAATATTGGTTCTTTGAGCGCTAATCAGACCTTATCAGAAAAAAGAGCACTCGCTGTTGTGAAGGTTTTAGTTGAAAAATATGGAGTTCCCGCTAGTCAGCTATCAGCGCATGGTATTGGACCATTATCTCCCTTGGCGATTAACACTTCCGAAGAAGGAAGAGCATTAAATCGAAGAGTTGAATTAGTCCTGAAGTAAATGACAGAACAGTTTGTTCTATTGTGATTCGGCGTTAAACAACTTAATTGACAAAAAAAGGGCCATCACACCAGTGACAGCCCTAAGGTAATTTTTCGCTCTTCTTAGCTCATCGACCCAACGATTAAGTCGAAACTACTTGAAGCAGGAACAGGTCCATTACTCGTTAATTGATAAATGTATATTCTACATCCAGAAACGTATGTATTTAAAACATAGGTTAATGTTGGATCTGGACTCGTAAGTGATACAACTGGGACTGGATTAACAACCGAATTGTTGTAATCGATTACATACTGTGTTCCTCCGCCATCCATCTGGCAAGAGAAATTTCCATTACTTGTGATTTGACCGCTCTCACTTACTGTAGCGCACGCGCCGCTTAAATTCATTGACATAGTAATTGTGTTTAAATGTTCGACACCCTGAAGGCATCTGTAGTTATTTATTGCCTACTCTAGTTGGTTTTCGGCTTCCCCATTAGCATTGTTCTTTGATAAAATCATAGTATTCTCGCACAGATAAACGTGAACCCATTTGGGAGCAGAATGTCCGGTGTACCCGTTGTGGTCGAATCAATGATAGTAGACACTGTAAAACCATTTTCATCATACTCGAACGTAAAGGATAGTCCTCCTTCCGTGGCAATCCCTGTAATTACGGGAACCATCGAACTATCTGGTTCAGGGTACTTGACCGTATACACATTGGAATCTACGGTACAAGAAAAATTTCCGTTGGAAATGATGAGTCCATCCGTGCTGACTCTTCCGCAATATCCATATAAGGTTTTTGTTGACATAGTAATCGTATTTAGCTTGATGTCTGATTGACATCTGTGGTTATTTACTGCCTACTCTGATCGGTTTTCGGCTTCCCCTGTTTGCGACCGATGTCGTTCTCTGATTCAAATTTGTTATCTCTCAATCGGAAAACAAAGTCTTTGCTACGAACGACTTATTTTCATCATCGAATGATCATTTTTCATCCACAAGGCTTCTGCCTTTCGCTAAGAAATACGTACATTCGATACAACTCTCCTGTCATGATTCACTCAAAACGCCCTACAAAAGCGAGCATTTACTTTCAGCTTATTCTTTGGACATTCGTAATGATTGCTTTCGCGACTATTGCAAAGACTGCTTATGCCGGAAATGGGGGATATTTAGTCCTCGCGATTATCGGAAACGTAATCGTTAATTTCCTTACAGCAAATGCGCACATCTACGTGATCTTTCCGCATTTCTTCTCCAGAAAGAAGTACATTATGTACTTTCTATCAACTGGCTGCTTACTCTTCCTGAGCGTTGTGATCAAAGTATTCTTTGTGTTCATTTTTAATTCAGACGAGGTCGTGACAGATCATGATCCGCGGGAGACTGCGCCAATTATCGCCACACTCTCCACTGTTTTCGCACTCTTCTTTTCCTTCCTTTTCCGAATAATTGACAATCTTGTTGAAAAGCAACAACAAGAAGCCGCATTAAAAGAAGCACAATTAATGAGTGAGTTAGGATTCTTACGATCTCAGATCAACCCACATTCCTTATTCAATATTCTCAATACGATCTACTCCATGATTTACACGGGATCGAAAGAAGCTGGAAATACTGTGCTCAAATTATCTGAATTGATGCGTTATATGCTTTACGAGACAAACGAAACATTCATTCCAATTACGAAAGAGTTGAAATACATTCAGACCTACATTGAATTGCATACCATTAAACAAAAAGATAAATCTACGGTTCAATTTGATGCCAAGGGAATTACGGGAGATTACGAAATACCCCCATTGTTATTGGTCCCATTTATTGAAAATGCCTTTAAACATGGGAACTGGGATTCATTGGATTCGAAAGGATGGATAAAAGGAGAAGCTACCATGAGCAAAAACGAATTACGCTTTCAACTATCCAATAGCTGGGATGAGACTTCCGAAAGATCTGACGAGCCCGGTGGAATTGGAATCGAAAATGTACAAAAACGATTGGAGCTACTTTTACCCAACAAACATGCATTGAGCATTGATCGCACCGAGACAACTTACAGTGTAGAACTAATAATAGAAATCAACCCCGTATGAATTGTTTAATACTTGACGACGAACCTTTCGCTACAGATTTGATAGAAGCCTACGTGAATCAGACTGACAGCCTGAACCTAGTTCATTCTTTGAATAACCCTCTTGAGGCTCTTTCCATTCTGGAATCTGAAGATATCGATCTACTTTTTCTCGATATTCAGATGCCTCATTTAACGGGGTTTGATTTACTTGCGAAACTGAAAAAAAAGCCGTTAGTAATACTCATTTCCGCTCATCCTGAGTATGCCCTTATTGGTTTTCAATGGGATGTTGTGGACTACCTGCTAAAACCCGTTCGGTATGAAGATTTCGAACGAGCCGTTTCTAAAGCACTTACGCGCAATGAGGGGAATCGACCGAGTCAAACAATCACCGCAACTAATTCGTTTTTCGTTCGTGGCGAGCACAAAATCATGAAAGTCGATGTTGAATCGATCTTATTCATTGAAAGTTA
>JBGCDF010000213.1:0-5086 GCA_045105095.1 Crocinitomicaceae bacterium
AGGTAAAACCAACAGATTTACAGTCTGTCCTCGTTGGCCGCTTGAGTATCTCCCCAACACTTAGAGCCGATGGAGGGACTCGAACCCCCGACCTGCTGATTACAAATCAGCTGCTCTAGCCAGCTGAGCTACATCGGCACACATGTGAATTTCTTCAATATTTGAAAGAACTTTAAAAGTGTTTCCCCCGTTTGGGGAGTGCAAATGTATGAAACTATTTCTTTTGAACAATGCTTTTTTTAAAAAAAATTAAAAAAAAATGAGGGCAGTTTTCGACCGCCCTCATTTTCAGTATTTTAATTTTTGGCTAAGCAACCTTGGCTTTGTATTTTTCTATCTGTCTCTTCAATGCATCGACTGCATTGTCTGCTGCTTCTTCAAAACTTTTGCATTGTTTCTTCGCAAATAATTCACCTCCCGGTAAAAGCAATTTGACTTCTGCAATTTTATTTTCTTGCTCATCATTCTTATCCAACCTCAAATAAACTTCGCTTGCGATGATCTGATTAGACATCATCCCTAACTTGTCCACTTTCCCTCTAATGAAATTCACTAGTTTTTGATCTGCCGTGAAATGTACGGTGTTTACCTTGAAATCCATCTGTGTGCTATTTTTGCTGTCCCCTTGGATGGGACTGTGAGTAAATTGCTGTCAGCTCTGCAAAGGAATTATGTGTGTAAACTTGAGTTGCTGACAAGTTTGCATGACCAAGTAGCTCTTTTAATACTTCTAAACCCGCACCGTTATTCAACATATGGGTTGCGAATGTATGCCGAAGCACATGCGGACTCTTTTTCCTTACATCCGTTGCAATAGAAAGGTACTTATTTATTTTCCGATAAACAAACTTGGGATACAGATTTTTGCCTGTCTTTAACACCAGCAGAGTATTGGTAGAAACAACCATTTCGCTCCGCAATTTTCGATATCTATTTATTAACTCACTCAGGTCTTTTGAGATAGGAATGATTCGCTCCTTATTCCGTTTTCCAAGCACTTTAATTTGCGCATTTGTCGTATCCGCATCTTTCAAGTTAATTAACTCACTCAAACGAATACCGGTTTGATACAACAATTCAAACATCAATCGATCTCGTTGCCCTTCGAAATCATCACCAAACGTATTCTCGAGCTTATCAGATGCCAGCTGCTTCTGTTGCACGAAAGAAGGAAGACGTTTACTATTCTTAGGACCTCGAACGAGCTTCATTGGATTTTCGGTAATCACCGATTCCTTCTTTAACCATTTGAAATAAGTCCTTAGGGTGGAGAGTTTTCTATTGACCGATTGAGGAACGTAGTCCTTTTCCATTAGCTCAACCATCCAGCCACGGATCAAACGTGCGTTCACTTCTTTTAGTTCGCTCTGATTCGTGATGTTGGCGAATTCCAGAAATTGCTCCAGATCTTTTCTGTAAGCAACGGCTGTATGCTCTGAGAAGCGTTTTTGAGCAGAAAGAAAATCAATAAAATTATCAAGCATAAAAAAAGGAGCTAATCCATCAAACGATGGAGTGCTCCTTTATACGTATTTCTTAAAGAAAAGTTACGCTTATACCTCAGCAGATTGAAGTCTCTGCTTGTAAGCAGCACGAATCTTTTCCTGACGTTTCGTCACAGAAGGCTTTGTAAATTCACGACGGTCACGAAGTTCGCGCATCACTTTCGTTTTCTCGAATTTCTTCTTGTACTTCTTGATCGCTCTCTCGATGTTCTCACCTTCTTTAACTGGGATAATCAACATATGTCTTATTCTTTAAATATCTTTTTTAACAATTCGTTGTTCACGAACGGACGGCAAATATACAACTAATAAATATAATTGCAATTAATCCTTTAAAATTTCTCTTGAAATTACCAACTTCTGGATTTCAGAGGTTCCTTCTCCAATAGTCATGAGCTTTGCATCTCGCAAGAACTTCTCAGCTGGATACTCCTTTGTGTAGCCGTAACCTCCCATAATTTGAACTGCTTCATTTCCACAGGTAACGGATACTTCACTTGCAAAATACTTCGCGTACGCTCCTAACTTCGTCACGGGCTGGTGATTGTTCTTTGCGTAAGCCGCTTGGTAGGTTAACAGCTCCGCTGCCTCCACTTCCGTTGCCATATCTGCCAGCTTGAACCCAATGGCCTGAAATTGAGCAATTGGTCTTCCGAATTGTTCTCTTTCTTTTGCATACTTCACAGATGCTTCGTAGGCTCCACGAGCTACGCCACAACTTAGCGCAGCAATTGAGATTCTACCGCCATCAAGGACTTTCATCGCTTGTACGAATCCCATTCCTACTTCTCCAATAACATTTTCATTTGGAACACGCACGTTATCAAATATAAGCTCGGCGGTCTCGCTTGCACGCACGCCTAATTTATCCTTGATTTTTACTGCAGAGAATCCTGGAGTACCTTTCTCAACAATAAATGCTGTAATTCCTTTACTGTCTAGTAACTCTCCCGTTCTCACCAATACCACCGAAACATCTCCAGAAAGCCCGTGTGTAATCCAGTTCTTCGCACCGTTGATTACCCATTCATCTCCATCTTTAACAGCGGTTGTTTTCATTCGCATGGCATCCGAACCTGTATTCGGTTCCGTTAATCCCCATGCTCCAATGAACTCACCAGATGCTAGTTTTGGTAAAAACTTTTTCTTTTGCTCCTCAGATCCATGGTAAAAAATGTGCCCAGTACACAATGAATTGTGCGCTGCAACACTCAAACCAACACCTCCGCACACTTTACCAAGTTCCATTAAAGCAGTTGCATACTCAAAATATCCAAATCCACTTCCTCCATATTCTTCCGGAACGTAAATCCCCAAGAGGCCGAGTTCCCCCATCTTTTTCATTACATCAACGGGGAAATGCTCATCGGCATCCCACTGATTAAGATGTGGTCTTATTTCTTTCTCAGCGAAATCACGCACCATTTGTGCGATCATTTTCTGATTTTCGTTTAGTTCAAAATTCATCGGTTTATTGTTGTAAGTTCAATAGACTTAATAGTTTACAAAGCTAGTAATATTGTCTGAAAATTTCTTTAATTTATCTTCTCCCTTGAGAAAGCCGAGTCCTACGAGGAAGTTGAAGCCCGCTACCTCCCCTCCACTCTTTTCAATTAAGTGCGCGGCGGCTTCAGCGGACCCTCCTGTAGCAAGGAGATCATCATGAATTAGGACTTTTTGTTTATTCCCAACTGCATCCGTGTGCATTTCGATGGTTGCACTGCCATATTCTAAATCGTAATCGTAACTAATCTTCTTATATGGAAGCTTTCCCTTCTTTCTTATTAAGATGAATGGAAGTCCCAAACGCATGGCCAATGGGTAGCCAAATAGAAAACCTCTCGACTCGATTCCTGCTACAGCGTCCAAGTCCTGACCTCTATACATTTCGTACATTTCGTCTAGCACTTCATTCGACAATTCAGCGTTTTGCATAATTGGCGTGATGTCTTTAAATACAATCCCTTCCTTCGGAAAGTCAGGAACATCTCGGATGGCGCTTCTTAATTTTTCTTCAACAGTCATAATTACAATGATAAATAGGGTTCAATTTTCACAAATGTCACTTCATCAATCAGCTTGGATCGTTTGATATCTTTGAGCTCTTCGTACTCACCATGCTGCTCTCTTATTTTGACAATTGAGTTTGCCAATTTGTAGTTTATGTAGGGATGGTCTTTGAGTCTTTCCACTGACGCCTCGTTCACGGAGATTTTCTCCACAGGTTCGTTCGCGAAATAAATAAACTCTTCTATCTCTTGGTATTTGATTAAATCAATTCTGTAGATCTCAAGGAGTTGTTCTTTATGAATGAATCCTCCCAACTTTTCTCGATACGCAATGATCTTTTCGGAAAAATATGGACCAATACCTTTAATTTTTTCAAACTCATCTTGGTTTGCCCCATTGAGATTGACGCTCACCTTGGATTTATCAGGTGAAGGCTCATTTGTTTGATATGAGAAAATGCTTAGCGGTCTGGAATAGAAAGTTGAGTCCTTCAGTAAATCGTATGCCGGTTTTGGCAAGACATAAATTCTCTCCAAATCAGCATTTGAATGAAAACCTCTTTCAGAAAGTCTAACCACTATGATTGACTGTTTTTCGCTCAACCCGAGTTTCATCCAATCTGAAACTTTGTATGTATTTGGATCGAATTTCTTCGCAGGACGTTTGAATCGTTTCTTGTAATCGTTCTTGGTATACTTCTTACGTTTCTTCTTCGCCCAGAATTCTTGACGCTTCTCCAGATTACTCTCTGTGATTTTCACTTCTTCAAAAGTGATCTCGTCATCCGAAAAACTTGCCGTTCCCGCTAACAATCTTGGTAAAAACGAAACTATAGTAACGAGTATCAGGATTCCTAATACAGCTCTTCTATTTCGTTTTGAAATCGGCATTGATTAGGCCTTTTTGATCGCCTGCTTGAAACGAACCAGTTCTGCTTTCACCTTGGGCGCAAGAATAAAGAGTCCGATCATGTTTGGAACCATCATTGCAAAGATCATCGCATCAGAGAAGGCGATAACCGAACCAAGACTCGCTGCTGAACCAATAATAACGAAGATGCAGAATAAAATTTTGTAAGAATACTCTACTTGCTTTGATCTTCCAAAAAGGAACGTCCATGCCTGGAATCCATAATAAGACCAAGAGATCATTGAACTGAAGGCGAACAAAATTACCGCAATCGTTAATACATATGGGAACCACGATATAACTGATTCAAATGCACTTGATGTAAGTAAGATTGCTTGTGCATCATTCATTCCAGCATTTCCTGGATCAACGAAACCTGTAATAATTAGCACCAATGCCGTCATTGTACACACTAATACTGTATCAATGAATGGCTCCAATAAGGCAACAAGACCTTCACTGGCTGCGTACTTTGTTTTTACCGCTGAGTGAGCGATCGATGCGGATCCAATTCCTGCTTCATTCGAGAATGCTGCACGTTTAAATCCTTGAACCAATACTCCAATCACACCACCGGCTATTCCATATGCCGTAAATGCTCCGTCCCAAATCTGTCCAAAGGCGTTTCCTATCATATCATATTTCATTACTAGAATGAAGAG
>JBGCDF010000214.1:0-5447 GCA_045105095.1 Crocinitomicaceae bacterium
TGCGAAAAACGATGGCACTAGAGCTCTTTTTGGCTTCTTTGCTAATAGCATGAATACGTTTTCCTGCGTTTGGGGTAAAAGTCTGAACTTTGCGCAGTTCAGTTTTAATTAACCGAATTCTAAGTCCGACAGACTGCTAGAAAAGTCTTACCTAATCCTTCGACTTCTTCTTCATAATAATTTGCTGATTCGGAGACTTCCTCCAATACACCAGATGCATAAATTACTTCCATTGAACTTTTTTTCTTACTTTTGCAAAGAATTCAGACTCAGGAATACCAATGTCTTTTCCTGATTGAAGTTCAGTAAACCTTTCCTCTGCAACCGAGATCCATTCCCTATCAATGTCAGTTAACTCGGAATTATGAGTACTTTGGAACAAAGAAGATGCAATCTTTTCTCGCTCGTTTGCAGGAAGAGCAAATGCTTGTTCTGTTATTTCTTTTACTGAAATATTCATAATGCCGGATTATGATGAATTTGTTGTTACCGTCAAATTTTCATTTTTCCGCCAACGTTGAGATGACTCACAGATTCAGCGCAGCTAAATCTGTTGATGTCTATCGACTGGTTGGACTTTCTACTTGCGTATCCATTCAGAGAGGAGGATTCGTACAGTCTCAAAAGTTTCACTCGAAAGGTAACCTAATCTCCCCTCGAAAATATCGGAATGCACAACTGCTAATCGGCTAGTTCTAATCAAGCTTTCTTTTTTCAGTCCAGTATGGGAAAAGCCCTTTACTGATTCTGATAGGATAACTTCCAATCCTTCAACTTTATGTCGAATCTGAGTACTTATCATGCACACAAGCCAATCATCAAAATCTCCCTCAATTTTCTTAATTACAAGAGCTGGTCGAAGCTTTCCTTCAATCAGATTGGACTGTGGAAATCGAAATACAAGAATGTCACCTGCTGAGATCATCCAAATTTTTCATTAATGTCTGCCTCAGAGTAAATAGCGTCCTCATCTTCCATTCCTCGCATAGCAGATGAAAGAGACGATTCAAAAAACAAATCTTCTTCTTTCTTTTTTTCTTTTTCTTTCACAAATTCAATGAAATCAAGAACTTCTGACTGTCTTTCTGGTCGAAGCCCGGAGAGTTCCTGAATAATGCGTTCTGCTGTGCTCATGATGGAAATATTGTTTCAAATTAAGATGATCTCAAGTTCATTCTTTCTTTGTCCAACGTTAGAGATGACTCACAGATTTAGCTGCGCTAAATCTGTTGATGTCTATCGACTGGTTCTGCTATCTTAGGCTGTGATTTTTTCAACATCGAAGGGAATCTTCTCCAAGCTCAACTCCTTTAAATTCAATTTTTTCCGTGCTTGGTCGATATCGATACCAACAATGTTACCCGCAGAATCGTAATCAACAACAACGCCATCAGAAACTTCTACGGAATCCGCACTGGATCGTTCAGAGAGGTCAATGTACATTGAGTCTGTGTCTGGAAAATATTCTATTTTCATTCTTTAAATCTCCTGTCTGGGAATGCGTTATGAATGGTTGATTCATCGGAAAGTGTAACTACACGAAAGACTTTATTTTCAAATTCGTCAACTCTACCCCAGAAGCGAACTCTTTCACCATCTTTTTGAATTTCTTTTTTCAGTGGGTTTTCAACTATTCGAATGCACCAGTCTTTCTGGATGTAGGGTCTTTTCAAAAGAACTTTTGTTTCAAAATACTCAGTGAAACTGAATGGCTCGCTTTTCATTTATTCTTTCGCAGAACGTGGAGATGACTCACAGATTTAGCGCAGCTAAATCTGTTGATGTCTATCGACTTGTTCACCCTTTCGTAATATAAGTAGTGACTCATCGCGCTCATGAAAAAGAACTATTTCTTCAAGCTTTTGCACTAGAAACTTTTCCACTATTGTTCGTTTTGTGTTTGGTAAAATAACCCAAATCACCTTGGGAGGATGTCCGAAAACCAAAGATCTCTGGTTGAAATCATTATCTTTAGTCACAATTGTATAGTCATGCTTTTTAGCAAAATACCAAATCGAATCATCCGATTCACCTTCCAACTCATAGTACTTTAAGTGATGAGAATTTGGAAAGTGTTCGAGTAAGTTCTGAACAGTCCTAAATGAAAAGTGCTGATCAAAAAGTAGCTTCATGCAATCAATAGTTTTTTCTCTCGATCAGCTGCAAATTGGAAACATGCATGAATATCTTCAAGGGTTAGTTCAGGATAGTCGTCAATAATTTCGGTGGTGCTATGTCCAGCAGCTAATAAATCAAAAACATCGTATACAGTTATCCTTGAATTTCTTACGCATGGTTTTCCAGACCTTTTGGCTGGATCGATTGTAATTATTGAATCTAATTTCATACAATTAATATAATCATGAAATGATCCGCTACAAGATCAATGTCAGTAGTAATTTTTGCTCACTCCGTCTTGTTCTAATTTTTTGATTATGTCCTGATGCTTAGCCATCCAAGTTGCGATCATTTTCTGCATCTCGGGAACTATGTATGCCATTCGTTCCTGAGTAATACTTGTAATCTTTTCATTCGTGACTGGCATGTTGATGTAGAACTTTTGCCCTGCAGGAGTCTTCAAGAAGTCTCTTAGTTCTTTTAGTTCAGTTGAGGAATACTTCTCATTGAAGTAGTCGATGTAGATCTCCTCATAGACTTCCCATGATGCTTGCTTCGAAAAGTATTCCATCATTTCTTCTACGAGTTGATGGTATTCTTTCTCCAATTCCTTCGGAGCTGGTGCTTTCATCGCCATTCCTTTCAGGGAGTCGTAGGTCGACTTGTAGACTTGTGGATAAGCCTCTGTGTAACCGAGTAGCTCAAGGATTTCTTTTATTTCATCCTGATTCGGCTTGGTCTCACACCAGAGTGAGGTGCTTAAACCTAATGTGAGGATTATAATGGTAAGTGTTCGTTTCATTTCTTTTTAGAACGTCGAGCTCAGGCGACGAGCGCTTGCGCTCGTTGCCTGCAGCGTTTGGTTAGACTTTGTTATCTCCAGAAGAATTCCATTGGTGTTTCGATTTTTTCGTGTGAGTCGATTTTCCATGTATTTTCTAGCTTCAATAGAGTAAGTTCGAACCCATTTTTGCCAAGTGGCAGTCGATATGTGATGGTCTGAGTTTTGGAATCCGAAAGTGGGTCACTTGTTCTGTGGATCGGTAGATTGTTGAGAATCCCAGCGTATACATCCATATCTCCGTAACCAGCCTTTGGGAAAGATCCAAAACTAATGTTGGATACGTCTGTTACCAGTCCTTTTATTTGTTCCTCATCCTGTAGCAATGAGTGGTACAGAAACATGAGTATAAGTTGCTTGTGAATAGTGTATATACCTTCTCGATTGAAAGTCGTATCGATCTTACCGTTTCTGATTTCAGTGAAAATTAAGTCTCGTCCTAGAACTGTTGTGAAGATTCCGGGATCGGTAATCGAGATCTTTAGGTTTTGAATGAGTGGTTCTACTTCTTTCTTTTCATTTCCTTGGATCATCCAGTTGTCTGGGTGTTCGTGACATATGTCGGACATGTCTACTTCAGTGTTTCCATAAGTGTATGCTATGTACTTTCGGACAGTATCCTCATTGGATCCGTAGCAAGTTGCCGCAGCAATTGAAAGGATGGTGATTGTTATGGTTTTGATCATAAATTTTGTCTAACGTTAGAAGATAGACACCCGACCTGTGAAGCTCAAAGTGCAAATGCTTGTCGAATTGTTTTTGGCGTTATTCGGGTTGTCTAGTCTGACTTGTTCTGTGTTCTTGGTCTGTTGATCAAGCTTAACTTTCGCTTGGGCCAGTAAATCAAACCTTCCCATGACAATCTGATGAATGCCAAACAAAGCAAAATAAAAAAGATCAGAGAAATGATTTCTGATGTGTTTCTTTCTATTTCTTTTTCTACTGGTTCTCCGAATTGTTTTCCTGTGATTAACTCAAAGCTGAGGTGAAACAAAAAGAATATCCACACTATAAGAGAAGCTGCAAAAATAGGTTTCCCTAAAATGGTGAAGACTTTGTGTATTTCTTTCTTCACTTACAGAACGTAGAGATGACTCACAGATTTAGCGCAGCGAAATCTGTTGATGTCTATCGACTTGTTAGACTCTTAGTCTTCCGTTCCACCTTCAAGTTGAATATTCTCCTTTATCTTAATTTCATCAGGTTTGAAATTAGGGTCTACTTTTACCACCCAACCAATTAAGCCTGCAACGTATTGCCCGTCAGGGAATAAGTAAGATGCAATAACCAAATCACCACCAGCTACATGTGCTAATTGCTTTGCATCATTTATAGCATCAACTTTTTTTAGGCGTGTACCCAAAAAAGGCCAAGCTGTTGGTGAAAGCGAACTCCATAAAGTAAGAGTAAGGTAACTCAGTATTACTTGAGGGTAAGCAAAATACTTAGCAGTGTTACTTCTGTAATTTGAAAAACAAAATAGACCTACGTTAATGTTATTCAATAATTTAAAACTTCCAATGATATCATGATTATATCCATCTGAAATTGATATAATGCCGTCGTTATATTCTATACCTTCAGGAATCTGATTAATCAGTAATCTTACTTCCTCAGCTATTGCCTTAGACTTTTTATACTCTTTATTTATCTCAATCTCACGGGCTGGATCAGCATCTCCCACGATAGTAAAATCACTTTTCGTTTTAATTGATGCACAACCCTGTATGAAGATTACGCCGATTAGTAATATAATGGTTTTTCTCATAAATTTTATTTGTCTAACGTTAGAGGTGTATCACGGAAGAAGCGCAGCTTCTGGAGTTGAATACCACCGACTTGTTCTCTGTTGGTTTATCCTGAGCCTCCGATCCACGACAACTTACCGTTTCGAGTCAATCGAATCTCACCAAAATCGGTATCGGGATAACTTACGATCCAATGACCATCGACATAAACAGGAATCTCCCTTCCTTGATGTTCGTATCCTCGCTCTTCTAGTTGGTGCCGTGCCTCGGTGAGTGCTCGTTGTTCGCTCATGCACCCAAATAAATTCCAAGCAACGATGATGCATGAGACTGACACACAAGCTATGAATCCTACCGAGCCAATCTTTATTCTTCTCTCAATGGGCAAGTAACGTTCGATAACACGGAATATGAGCCCAACTACTCCGAATACAGGAAGAAACCAAAACCAACCCGTCACGATATACACGGCGTTGGCAAAACCATTGTCTGGGGGATCAAGCTTTGCCATCCAAAGATTGAAATAACCCCAAGAAAGTGCCGCACAAATTCCCGCGGCAAGAAGCCACTTGGAAGAGGACTTCCACTTCCAGAAGCACACACCGAGTGGAACGACGAACAGTAGAATGAGGTAAAGCTCAATCGGTGTGAGGTGCATTTTTTCAGAGAACGTAGAGAGTAGTCATGCGAGCCTGAGATATTCAAGGTGCAAATGCTTTTCAGAAGTTCTGTGGCGCGTT
>JBGCDF010000215.1:0-15237 GCA_045105095.1 Crocinitomicaceae bacterium
ACCAGTTTTTGCTGATACAAGAATTCCAGACCATAAGCTCGACGCTCTGAAGTAGATGTCACGGCTTCATTTCCAACAATTCCGAAATCCGAACCTACGTTCGCCAATGAAATAGAATCATTGATGGAGAATGGATAATCGCTGTAGTTTTTCCAGAAGCCTTCAACAGAAAACTTCGCTTTGAATTCTGACAGGAAAGACGCGCCTGCAACATAATGATCCGCTCGAATGTACTTCAAATTATTGTCCTTGTTGACCAAGTTTCCAGCCTGATCTCTGAAACCAAGTACAGTATATGAAGGTAATTGATGGAAGCGCGCCACATTAGCACTTATCGCCCATTGCGAGTTGATCCTGTAACTCAATGACAACATCGGTGATAATTGATTCAATGGATTCATCATACTCGACGAGTACGTATTGATATCCGTTCGAAGTCCGGCACTAACATCCAGTTTTTTCTCAAAGAAGGATTTGCTGACTTGTGCGAAACCTGCCATTTTACTGAGGTAGAGATTCGATTCGAAGTCAATCTCAATCGGCGTTCCGTTCACGACTACTTTGTTGTATGTAGAATTGAAATAACGGGCATACTCGTATCCTACACCAGAAGTAACTCTAAATCCATTCTTGATCCAAGTATTTTCGAAACGCAGTTTGTTTTCCGCTTCAAATGAGCTGTAATCCAATAAACGATTGGCCTCTGTTTCGATGTTATCAACGAATTTCTGAGAAACGTTCTTCAACATGTTTCTACTGGCAATTACTCGTTGGTAACCGCTTTTCCCGTAATGCAAATAGTTCACACCAAAGGTATAATTCCATTGATCTTGAGTTGGGATGTTTCCAAGGAAGAACTCGTTCAATTCTCTTTGATCGGGATCAGTAATACCGTCATTCACACTGGAATTCAATACGA
This sequence comes from Crocinitomicaceae bacterium, assembly GCA_045105095.1. GTDB lineage: Bacteria > Bacteroidota > Bacteroidia > Flavobacteriales_D > Crocinitomicaceae > UBA4466. The sequence continues at coordinate 920 of JBGCDF010000215.1, forward strand.
AATCATCCAATGCACCGAGACCGATTACCGTGATTTTGTTTTTCTTATTGATCTCATAGTTTACCTTGAACTGCGAATCGTTGTAGGTTGGAAGAAAGGGCAATCTCAAAGCGGCAAAGAGCAACTGTAGATACGATCTTCTCATTGAAAAAATGAAATCCGCTTTTTTACCAATCGGGCCATCAAGTGTTAATGCTACATCACTTGATCCTACTGCGATATTTGCCAATAGAGCATCCTTGTTTCCGTCCTTTTGTTTGAATGAAATGACCGAACTAAGCCCATTGGCGTAATTAGCTGGAAATGCACCTGAATAGAAGTCAACTTCGCGAATGAAATTGATATTTAGTAAACCCACTGGTCCTCCACTACTTCCTTGCGTAGCAAAGTGGTTGATGTTCGGAACTTCAATACCGTCTAGGTAAAATTTATTCTCGCCCGGAGCACCACCTCGAATTATAATATCATTTCTAAATGACGCTGGCGAGGCTACACCTGGTAAAGCCTGAAGTACTCTACTGGCATCTCTGTTTGCACCCGGTAATCGTTCGATTTCGGTAGAGTTCAGTGTTTTTAACGAAACGGGAGATTCCTTGCTTTCGACAAAGGGCTTAGCAACGACCGTTACGTTATCTTCTTCTTGAACAGTAGTTGCTACCATCGGAAAATTCAGTTCCACCGATCGAGCATTCGTCACCGTGATGTCATTGATAACTAATGGCTCAAAATCATCCACTGTAGCTTGAAAAGAATACACGCCGGGATCTAGATTTTCAATGAAAAATTCCCCTAAATCATCCGAGAAACCTCCTTTTTGAAGACCGACTAGCTGTATTTTAGCAAATTCGATGGGTTCGTTGTTCGCACTATTAAAAACACGTCCTTTTACGATTCCGGATTGGGCGAACACACTTGTTGACAATCCTAGTATAAACAGTATTACTCCTATTTTCATGAAACAAAGGTAACACGTTTTGTTTAAACATCAAGACTGAAAGTTAAACATTTATATTTCTAGCGATATGTTAGTTGAAAAACTAGCTTGTTCTCGCCCATGTTTGGGTCCTGTAAAATATCCCGGAATAGCCGCGTACCTTTAAGCGATTTTTGTTGTCTGGATCGATCCAGATTTTTGCTTTGTATTTCACACCATTTTCGGGGTCAACTATGGTGCCTCCTGACCATTCAGAGCCGTTCCATTTCATTCCTCGAATAATCAGCAAACCTACAATTGGCTTGTCTTTGAGTGCCCCTTTACACTTTTTACACTTCGGATTATCCTCTCTTCCCTCTTCAGGATACAGCATTTCAATTCTGCCATACATTACCCCTTCCTTTTTATATAGTTTAACCACCGATTTTTTCTTGTAGGTTTCATCATCAACTGTGATCCACTTTCCAATGCACGATTGTCCGAAGGACACCGTAGAACAGAAAATAACTATTAGAGTAAAAAAAAGTTTCATTCAGTAAACTTAAGAAGTTTGGGGAACAAAAAAAAGGCCATCTCGTGAGATAGCCTTTTTCAAAATGTGTGAATTCAAAGAAAGATTAAACCTTCCCCATCAATCCAGTTTTCAAGTTTTTATCTGCTGGTTTTGTTCCAAGCCAGATCGAGAAAATTGCTTTTTTAAATGCTAATCCTGGAACAGTTCCAAGCACCTTGCCATTTTTAATAGCTGATGTTCCTTTACCAGGAGAGTATTCGATGTGAATCTTATCTCCGTCCTTAAAAGCACCTTTAAAGAAGCCCATGAACTTATCAATTTCCGCTTTTGTAGCTTTTCCATGACTCGCATTACCAAATCCTTCTTTCACAGTTTCAACGAACTTCTCTCTCGTCACTTTATTAGAAACGATTTTAAGATGAATACCCATCTCTAAATCGTCATTAATAACCTTACTCGCATCCATTGAAGGGCGACGAAGATACATTGCCGCTACATAAAGATCAATGAAATACTTTTCACGAAGTCCTGCTCCATTATATAGTAAGGTCTTTCCATTAATCGTTGCTTTGGCTGGGAACGTTACACCTGCTACTGTTCTCTTCTGAGCATGAACTGATGAAAACGATAATCCGATAAAACAGATAAACAGCAATCCTAAGTTTTTCATATTTTTAATTTTATATTTGTTAACACAAAGTACTAAGAAATAATCATACCAACTATGAAATATACATTATTTTCCTTCCTCGCAGTTGCCATTTTAGCAGTATCATGTAGTGACCCAGATGCTTGGGATGACGAGAAAAAACAAATCGTTAAAGACAAATGCGACGCGGAAGTTTTTGACTGCGATTGTTTCTTAAAAACAACAATGGATGAGTTCCCTAAAGCTCAAGATTACAACAAAACGCTTGAGAACGAATCTTCAAATCAAGAGAAGGTTGACGCATACTGGGACAAGTTGTACGAAGAGTGCATGAGTGAGTAAGTCTTAGACAATCCCTAAGAAATTTTTTAGAATATCTTTTCCATTCGGAGTCATAACTGATTCCGGATGGAATTGTACACCGTAAAGTTTACGGTCCACATTCTCTATTCCCATGAGTATACCACTACTCGATTTTGCTGTCGTTGTATAATTAGCGTGATCTTTTACTGCCCAGCTATGATAGAGTCCCACCTCTATTCGCTTTGGTATTCCATGAAATAGATGAGAATCGGAACAATCTATTTCTTCCATTACTCCGTGCTTAACAATTTGCTGGTTGTATATTTCGCCTCCAAGATGTACTGCAATTCCCTGCATTCCTAAGCACACTCCTAAAACGGGAATCTTCCCATCAGCGCGTTCTATAATATCTAACATGAATCCTGCTTCTTCAGGAAGTCCAGGACCGGGAGAGAGTACGATTTTATCAAACAAGGATATATCGGAAATGGGAACGTTATTTCGTACAACATTAACTTGCGCTCCGAGCCCATTCAAGTAGTGCTCCAAATTGTACGTGAAAGAATCGAAATTGTCTAGAAGGAGTATTTGCTGCAAGAACTATATATATTCATACCCTTTAAACTTTGATTTCACTGCAATAAACCGCCCTTTTTCGCCTTGTACTTCAGAAAAAAAATCACCGTAACTGTGGCTATGCTGATTTTTTCTTCATCCCAAAAAGCAAAAAAACATCAATTTATTTTTGCACCAAACCAAAATTGAAATGGTATTATTAAACTTGTACAAAATTACACAGTTGAAAAAGGTTATACAAATTCCAGGTGCTCCTGCTCCAATCGGGCCATATAGTCAGGCAATTCTAGTGAATGATACTTTATACGTTTCTGGGCAAATTCCTGTCGACCCGACAAATGGGGAGCTAGTGGACGAAAGCATTGAAGCCTCAACCCATCAGGTGATGAAGAATATCCTAGCATTGGTCAATGAAGCTGGAATGACCGTTGAAAATATCGTGAAATGCAGCATCTTTCTCAAAGATCTTGGGAATTTTGATCGCGTCAACGAAATATATGCCTCCTATTTTCGTTCATTGCCTCCGGCAAGGGAAACTGTTCAGGTTGTGCGACTTCCGAAAGACGTTGACATTGAAATTTCTTGTATCGCTGTTAAATAATACTGCTTGTCTGAGAACTATAAATATAAACTCAGTGTTGTCATTGTAAATTACAATGTCGAACATTTTCTGGATCAATGTCTGGATTCTGTGCGCCGCGCCAGTAACAACTGTTCTCTGGAAGTTCTCATTGTGGATAATAATTCTGTAGATGGTTCTTTAACGATGCTCGCTGAGAAATATCCAGAATACCCCGTTATTGCGAATAAAGACAATGTCGGTTTTTCTAGAGCGAACAATCAGGCTATGCGCATTGCTCAGGGTGAATACGTGCTGTTGCTGAATCCTGATACAGTCGTGGCCGAAGATTCTTTTTCTAAAGTGATCACGTTCATGGATGAGCATCCAAATGCAGGTGGACTTGGTGTTCATATGATCGACGGAAAAGGAAATTTCCTTCCTGAATCGAAGCGAGGACTCCCCAAGCCAATGGTCGCTTTCTACAAAATTTTCGGCCTGTCGAGGTTGTTTCCAAATTCGAAACGATTCGGACAGTATCATTTAGGACACATTAAAGAAGACGAAATTGCTAAAATAGATGTGCTGAGTGGCGCCTTTATGCTGATGAGAAAAACCGCATTGGATAAAGTTGGGCTGCTCGATGAAGACTACTTCATGTACGGCGAGGACATTGATCTCTCTTACCGCATTCAAAAAGGCGGTTTCGATAATTACTATTTTCCCGAGACGAGCATCATACATTACAAAGGAGAAAGCACCAAAAAAAGCTCAGTCAACTACGTTTTTGTCTTCTATAAAGCCATGGTGATCTTTGCTCGTAAACATTTCGCTGGCAAGCAAGCAGGCCTATTTTCTTTATTGATTAATGCAGCTATTTATCTTCGGGCTTTTCTGGCGGTAGTCAGTAGAGTGTTGAAACGACTGTTCTTCCCAGTTGTCGATTTCCTATATGTAACAGGTGGACTGTTCGCTTTGACCAACTACTGGAAAATGTCGCACATCGAGTTCCCCGAAGAACTGATTCGCTACTCGATCCCCATTTACGCCTTCGTTTGGATTATCACCGCCTTTTTTAATGGAGGATATGATTTTCCAGCAAAGCTGTTCAAGTACGTCAAAAGCGTATTGATTGCTACCTTGATGATCTTGGTCGCCTATGCAATTCTCCCAAAAGATTATCAGTTCTCGCGCTTATTCATCTTCGCTGGAGCATTGTGGACCTTGGTTTACTTCCTTGTATCGCGCTTGTTTCTCCACTTTGCCGTGGGAAAACGATTCAGATTATTCAAAACAGGAAAACGTTCGTTTGCAGTGGTGGCAAAAGATGAAGAATTCGAGCGAATTAAATCCGTGCTTTCCCAGACTCATTCGAACATTGACGTGATTGATCAACTAGAGACCGAGAGAGACCAATTTCCGCAATTAAGCGAAATTATCTTCTCAGCGGCAGACAATTCTTACGTGGATATCATCCAACGAATGCGCCTTTGGAAGTCGAATGATCGTGACTTCAAAATTGCTCCAAATTCGGAAAACGTGCTTATCGGTAGCAACTCTATTGACACCGCTGGTGATTTGTACATCCTCAATCTGAATGCATTGAATAGCAAGGAAAACGTCCGAAAGAAGCGACTCTTCGATGTAAGTTTTTCGATTGCGCTGCTGCTTTCCCTTCCAATTACCGTTTTCTTTTTTGAAGAGAAAGGGAATTTCCTTCGAAACGGATTGAGAGTGCTTTCTGGGAAGTTAACCTTCATCGGTTATACCGACACCGAAATGAAAACAGATGTTCGCCTCCCAAAAATCAAAGTCGGACTGATTTCTCCCAGTGAAGTCATTGATTCTTCAAATGAATCCATTCGTGAAAAACTAAACCTGCTCTACGCGCGTGATTACTCAATGAGAAAAGACTTCTCGATTTTGTTGAAATCATGGCGAAAACTAGACGTTTCAGAGGTTTGAAAAGACCGAAAAATACCTTACTTTTGTTCGCGTATTAAACTAGAAACTTGATCATTTAATTTTTATGGCTCAAATTGAAATTAGGCTCCCAAAAATGGGAGAAAGTGTTACAGAAGCTACCATTACGAACTGGTTGAAGGATGTTGGTGATACTGTAGACATGGATGAACCGCTTGTTGAAGTGGCTACAGATAAGGTAGACAACGAGCTTCCATCTGAAGCAGAAGGTGTTTTGATCCAACGTATGTTTGACGTAGATCAAGTTGCTCAAGTAGGAGATGTTATTGCATTAATTTCTACAGATGGTGATGCTTCAGCTCCAGAAGCACCAGCTGCTGTCAACGAAACTGCAGCAGAAACAAAAGTGGTTGAGGAAATTGCGGCTACTATTTCTACTGCACTCGAAACAGTGAACGGTTCGGCAAACGGCGTAGCTTCAACAACAATCGAAAAAACAGGTCCTTCTGGAAAATTCTACTCTCCGCTTGTGCGAAGTATCGCAAGTAAAGAAGGTGTTTCTATGACTGAATTGGAATCCATCACTGGTTCTGGGCAGTCCGGACGCGTTACAAAAAAGGACATTTTAGCATATCTTGATGGTGGACGTCAAGCCGCAGCTCCTGCCGCAGAGGTTGCAGCTGTAGCTACTGCACCAGCAGTTCAATCAAAACCTCAAACGAAAGTAGTTACTCCTGCATTGGACCAGCCTGCTTCAGGTGGAGGATTCCTTTCGAATATCAAGCCAATGACAGTCACTCCTAATCCTGGAGATGAAATCATTGAAATGGATAGAATGCGTAAGTTGATCGCTGATCACATGGTGATGTCAACTCACGTTTCTCCTCACGTTACTAGCTACGTTGAAGCAGACGTAACGGAAATCGTGAACTGGAGAAAGCGCGTGAAGAAAGAATTCATGGAACGCGAAGGAGAAAACATCACGTTTACACCAATCTTCATGGAAGCTGTTGTTAAGGCAATTAAGGACTTCCCAATGATCAACGTTGCGGTTTCTGGAACGAACATTGTAAAGCGTAAGGATATAAATATTGGAATGGCAACGGCCCTTCCTTCTGGGAACTTGATTGTTCCTGTGATCAAACAAGCAGATCGTTTGAATTTAACAGGTTTAGCAAAATCTGTAAACGAATTAGCCAACAATGCACGAAACAACAACTTGAAACCTGAGGATATTTCTGGTGGAACATACACAATCACGAATGTTGGAACATTTGGAAATGTGATGGGAACACCGATTATCAACCAACCTCAAGTGGCTATACTTGCATTAGGAGCAATTCGTAAAGTTCCTGCGGTCATTGAAACTCCCGAAGGTGATTTCATCGGAATCAGACACAAAATGTTCCTCTCTCACTCTTACGACCACCGTGTGGTTGACGGAGCATTGGGCGGGCAATTTGTGCGTCGCGTTGCAGATTACCTTGAACAATTTGATCCGAAACGAGAAATATAATTAAAGACATTAACTATGCGATTAACGTTAATCAACCTACTACTTACTCTTCTCCCTATCTCGTTGTTTGGTCAAATGACCGAATTTGAGGTACGGAATATGGTTAAAACGGCATCAGAACAAGAATTAGTCATTCAAAGTTCGCAAATGATGCAAGCCAATTACTTGTTTCATGCAGAAATTGTTGTAGACAAGCTATTGAGTATGAATTCTGAGAACTCAAATTACAATTACCGTAAAGGATATATTGCTTTGGCTTCTCGTCAGGATTTCGTTGTCGCCAAGCGTCATTTACAAATCGCAGCCCGAAGTACTCGGAAGAATTATGATATGTATTCGGCGAAAGAAGAAAGTGCACCGATTGATGCGTATTATCACTTAGCAAGATGTTATCACCTCGATGAGGAAATTGAAAAAGCTCGAATGAATTATCAAAAATTCATCGATGAGTCTGCAAATAAATCAGAGTTGGTGGACGACGCTGAACTTGGACTTATTCAATGTGATGTTGCAGAATATAACTTAAGCAACCCTAAATCAGCAATCATCAGAAACATTGGTAATGGCGTAAATACGCCTGCTCCAGAGTACTCTCCAGTAATTTCATTGGATGGGAACTCACTATATTTCACGTCACGTCGTGATTGGGGAGATGACCTCTCCGATGGCTACAGAGACCCAATGTTGAACCAATTCACGGAAGATATCTACGTGAGTTACTTGGATTTTGACGGAGAATGGACCTCACCTGAGAAATTAGCATTCTGTGAACATGAATATAACGAAGCGACAATTGCAGTTAGCTCAGACGAAAAGCAGATTTACGTTTACGAAGATGTTTCAGGTGGCGGAGACATCTATTATTCAGACTTTCAACAAAACAGTTTTACTGACTTGAAAAAGTTGGATTATACAGACGTAAACACAAAGTTCTGGGAAACACACTGTACTCTGACTCCCGACGGTCAAACAATGTACTTTGTATCTGATCGTGCAGGTGGATACGGAGGTCGCGATATTTACCGTATCGTGCGCCTTCCTAACGGAGAATGGAGTAAAGCTCAAAACATGGGGCCAACAATCAATAGTCCATATGATGAAGATTCACCTTACATCGATATCAATAACAGAACCTTGTATTTCGGTAGCAATGGACCGAAAAGTATGGGAGGATTTGATGTTTTCGTAACATTCAAAGATGACGAAGGTGTGTGGTCAGATCCTGTAAATATGGGAACTCCTGTTAACTCTACTGGTGATGATTTATTCTACACGACAACCATTGACGGCTTGAGAGGTTACCTTACTTCTTTCCGTAAAGGAGGATTCGGAGAAAAAGACATTTACGAAATTCAAAATGATTACTTAGGGAATTACCCATTCAGTACGCTACAAGGTTCATTTATCTCGAAGAACAGCAACGTGACAATCACAGACGAAATGTCAGTTAAACTGATCTGTCCTACCTGTGAAATGGAGAAGAACAAAGAGTCTGACTTGCGAATCAAAAACGGAGGGTACTTCGCTGTACTTGAGCGTTGTAAAGACTACACAATTGAGCACTACGATGCTGATGGTACTTTGTTGAATAGCGAAACATTCTCGACTCTGTGTAATTCTGAAAATGAAGAACTTGTCAAAGATTTCTACATGGGAGATTACGCGCTCGACATGGCTGTGTTGAACGAAAAAGACCTGACTCCTATCTCTGGAGCGCTTGTTGAAATCATCAACCCTGAAGACGGTACGGTTATTAAATCGTACACGACTACGGATAAAGGTGTAATTATCGAAGATATTTTAGCCGATAAGGAACCTGGAGATCGTTTGAATTATGAAATCAAAATCTCATCTCACCCTAACTACTTTACGCAGACGTATGTATTGGATACAATCCTCGGGAAAGTCGGAACATTGAAACTTGAGTATACGCTCAAGAAAAAAGAAGTTGGTATAGATATAGCGCAAACGCTGAAACTGGAGCCAATATACTTTGATCTGGACAAGTCCAACATACGACCTGATGCAGCTTTAATTCTTGATGAGATCGTGAAGGTAATGAACGATAATCCAGAAATCAAAGTGGAACTTGGTTCGCACACTGACTGTCGTGCTACTAAGTCCTACAACATGCGACTGTCTACGCGAAGAGCTATTTCTTCGGCGAACTACATCAAGAAGCGTATTACCAATCCTGAGCGTATTTACGGTAAAGGATACGGTGAGACTCAACTCTTGAATGGATGTGAATGTGAAGGAAGTGTGAAATCTGATTGCTCGGATGAAGAACACCAACTCAACAGACGTACGGAGTTCAGAATTGTTAAGTAGTTCTCTACCAAATAATTCAATCGAGTAATTCTGTCGAATCTTATTGGCCAATCAGCAGTCGATATTGGAGCTTCATCTAATATCTGTAACAAATTAGTGTTCGCATCGTAGAAGTTCAGTATAAACTTGCGATATTTGAATACTATGCTACAATCTATAAGACTACTGCTTACCGTTTCGGTATTGATGTTGTCGTTCGTTAGTTTTGGTCAACGAGGTCAAATCACAGAACCAGAAGTTCGCGAAATGGCAGAATCTGCTAACGAGAATCAATTGGTGATGCAAGCATCTAACCTGATGCAAGAAGGATATCTTTACTACGCCGAAATTCTGGTAGACCGACTCCTTGAAATCAATCCAAACAGTGCGAATTACAATTATCGTAAAGGATTTTTGGCTTTGTCTATTCGCAAAGACTATCTCACGGCAATCCCACACCTCGAAAAAGCGGTAGTTGATACCGATCAGAATTATGACATGTATTCTCCCAAAGAGAAAAGCGCTGCGACAGATGCACTCTTTCATCTGGGGCATTGCTATCATCTGAATGAAGAAATTGACAAGGCAGAAGTGTACTACAATAAGTTCATTGAAGCTTCTAAGAAGAAGTCAGAACTCATACCAGTAACACAAGTTCGATTGGTTCAATGTGTCGAAGCTAAAAAGCAAATGGCTGATCCGAAAGAAGTTTATCTGAAAAACCTCGACTCTCCCGTAAACACTGACATGCCTGAATACAGTCCGGTTATTTCATTGGATGGTTCTGCCCTCTACTTCACTTCACGACGCGAATGGGAGAACAAAGAAACGGATGAGTTTAAAGATCCAAGAATTAATCAGTACCCTGAGGATGTATATGTAAGTTACGTAGATGCAGATTCGAACTGGTCTGAACCAAGAAGACTTGAATTCTGTAAACCGATTCAAAATGAAGCAACAATTGCGATCAGTTCAGATGAGCGTAAAATTTACATTTACGAAGATTCAACTGGAAATGGAGACATCTACTACACGGACTTCTATCACGCAAAATTTCAAGACATTCAACAATTAAAGGTTGAAGACATCAACACAAAGTACTGGGAGACACACTCCATGATGTCACATGATAAGGAAACGTTCTATTTCGTTTCTGATCGCCCTGGTGGATTCGGAGGTCGTGATATTTACATGGTAAAATTGAAAGAGCGCAAGGGCAAGGAAGCGAAATGGGGAAAACCAATCAACCTTGGAGCTAACGTTAACGGACCTGGTGACGAAGACGCACCATTTATCTCTGTGGACAATAGAACGCTCTACTTTGCCACGAACGATGGACGAAGCATCGGTGGATTTGACATTATGCGCACCGTTTTGGAAGAAGATGACTCATGGATGCCAGCCGAAAACCTCGGATATCCATTCAATTCGACAAACGACGATATCTTCTACACTACTACTCTAGACGGAAGTAAAGGGTATATGACTTCTTTCCGAAAAGATGGAAAAGGTGAAAAGGATATTTACGAAATCCATAACGATTATCTTGGACTAAAAGACATCGCTGTTCTTAAGGGAATTATCAAAACGGTAGATGACAAGCCAATTCCTGAGGATTTTGCCATCAAAGTGAAACTAGTATGTATCGATTGTGATCCTGATGAAAATACGCGTCTAGTTTATCCTAGACTTCGTGATGGTCATTTCATGACGGGGCTTGTTCCTTGTCGAACGTACCGATTGGAATATACCGATCTCAACAAGGATAAAATCATGGGAACCGATGGATTTACCACTTTCTGTGATACCAACTACCAGGAAATCTTTCGAGAGTTGCTGATTGACGTAGATGAAGGAATAGTTGTCGTTCCGCCAGACACGATCATCGAATTGGACACTGTAGTAGTTGCTGATTGTCCAAACCTCGAATTCATGCACTACTTCGAATACAACAAGAACAAATTAAGCGTGAAGCGTGGAGATTTGAAGAAATTCGTAAAAGAAGTGGAAAAACAGTTGGATGAAGACTGTCGTGAAGATGTAACCATTAATGTGTACTCTTCTGCTTCTCACGTGCCAACGAAGACATATAAAACCAATGAGAACCTTACACGTATTCGAGCCGAGAACATGAAATATGACCTCATTGCCCATTTTGAGAAGTACGAAAAGTACAAAGGGAAGGTCAATGTAGTGATTGTTACAGCAATCGTTCAAGGGCCAGATTATATCAAGGATGCCGTGAACAAAAAGAAATATGGTCCATACCAATATGTTGGACTGAAGACTGAATAAATGAATTCATTACTACTACTCTACTTCTACTTTGTTGTTTGTACATGAATTCATTTGAGTCCCTACTTTCGAGTAGGGACTTTTTTTGTCACCATCTTTGGATGATTATATTTGTAGACCCAAATCTTAATTTATCGGGTCAAAATTCTACAAAATGAACATTTCTCTACTTAACCCTCTTGCAATACTCGACCTTGAAGCCACTGGACTCAGCATCACCAGTGACAGAATAGTCGAAATTGCGATCATTAAAGTCTATCCAACTGGTGAACAAGAAGAATTCTTAAGAAGGGTAAATCCTGAAATGCCTATTCCCGCTGTTGTGACAAAGATTCACGGAATTTCTGATGAAGACATCAAGGATGCTCCCACGTTCAAAGATATTCTTCCAGAATTGGAAGAATTTTTAGGAGATGCTGATTTCGCTGGATACAATTCGAATAAGTTTGACTTGCCCATGCTCGCTGAGGAGCTGTTAAGAGCAGAAAGCACCATTGACTTGTCATCCCGAAAGCATGTAGATGTGCAGAATATCTTCCACAAAATGGAACAGCGAACATTGATCGCGGCCTACAAGTTCTATTGTGATAAAAGTTTGGAAAATGCTCACTCAGCAATGGCCGATGCCAAGGCGACATGGGAAGTATTGGATGCTCAAATTGAGCATTACGAAGAAATCCAAAGTGATGTAGACTTTTTAGCTAATTTCTCCCAATACGGTGATATTACACGTCTTGATTTTGCAGGAAGATTAGCCTACAACAAATCAGGTGAAGCCATCTACAATTTTGGAAAACACAAAGGAAAAACGATCAAGGAAGTTGCTAGTTCCGAACCAGGGTATTACGGATGGATGATCGATGCAGATTTCCCATTGTACACAAAGCAATGTCTCAAAAAGGAAATGGCTAAGATCAAAGCTGAACGAGAAGCAGCCAAAGAATTGGATAAAGAAAAAGAAGCAGAACGCATGAAGTCGAAGCTTGATGCGCTAAAGAATAAATTCAAATAGATGAAACGAGTATGATATTTCTTAATCATAGTATCGCACAAGAACATGATTAAAAAATAGTATACGAGAGCGAAGCGGTTACATGGGTGCGGAAATTTTACTGCACTTGCGTCTGCAGAAAAATTTTAAACACATGAAAATAATTTGTATCGGTCGTAATTATGCGGATCACGCGAAAGAAATGAATTCAGCGGTTCCTGAGGTTCCGATGTTCTTCATGAAGGCGGACGTCTCTTTACTCAGGCCGGGAACGCCTTTCTTCTACCCTAGTTTTTCGAATGACATTCACTACGAATGTGAAGTGGTGGTAAAGATCGATCGAGTTGGAAAGAACATCGGAGAACGTTTTGCGCACAAGTACTATTCTGAAATTGGATTGGGAATTGACTTCACTGCTCGTGATTTACAAGCACAATGCAAGAAGAAGGGACATCCATGGGAGATTGCTAAATCGTTCGAAGGGAGTGCTGCGATCAGTAAGAATTTTCTTCCTGTGGAAGGATTGAATGTAGAAAACTTGGAATTCTCCATGACGCAAAATGGCGATGAAGTTCAGAAAGGTTCTACTTCTGATATGATTTTTACGATTCATCAACTCATCTCTTACGTATCAAGATTCATGACACTCAAAAAAGGTGATTTGATTTACACTGGAACTCCTGCTGGCGTTGGGCCAATTGCTATAGGCGATGAACTGAAAGGATTTATTGGGGATACGGAGATGTTTCGGGTGTTGGTTAAATAGATTCAGCTAAGGTCTATTGGATTGTTGGATTGTTGGATTGTTGGATTGTTGGAAGTGAATGAAATCGATTCAACACCTAAGCACGAAGTGCTCCAAAAATCAAAGGCGAAGACTCCAAAAATCCAAAAGCGTAGTGAATCCAGACTACTTCCCCGATCCCTTAAAAATAATCAAGATCGTATACAGCATGATTTTGAAATCTAAAGACAACGTACGATTTTTAAGGTAAAGTAAATCATACTTCATTCGTGCCAGCATTTGCTCAACATTCTCCGCGTATCCATATTTCACCTGGCCCCATGAGGTAATCCCAGGTCGAACCTTTGTCAGTTGATGAAACTGTGGTGCAACCTCCGCAATTTGATCGATGTAAAACTGACGTTCTGGTCTCGGTCCGACAAGCGACATATCCCCGACCAACACATTCCAGAACTGCGGAAACTCATCGAGACGCGACTTTCGCATAAACCTTCCCACAGAAGTAATTCGAGGATCATTCGATGATGAAAGCTGTGGCCCTGCCTTTTCGGCATCTGTGACCATTGTACGGAACTTGATAATATTAAATGCAACTCCGTTCTTTCCAATTCGTTGTTGAAAGAATAAGATTGGACCTGGCGATGACGTCTTCACCAAAACTCCTAACACGATAAACATCGGAGTCAATAAAATCAATGCAATCGCCGAGGCTACAACATCAAACGTACGCTTAGCGATTCTTTGCCAAATAGGCATTACGTCTACGTTGACTTCAATCAGAAGGGCACCAAAAATATTATTCATCTTCACGGTTCCCGAAAGAATATCGTACATATCAGGTAAGATCTTGATCTTAACATCCCCACCTTCCAGTCGAGCAATAACCGTACGCAATTTATCGTGCTCAACACTCTCTACAGCAATGATTACCTGTTCAATATCATTTTTACGAAGGATTGCTTCCACATCATCGATGTGTCCGAGGTAGGTCAATTTCGATTCT
>JBGCDF010000216.1:0-5951 GCA_045105095.1 Crocinitomicaceae bacterium
ATGATCTCTACTTGCATTTCGTTCTGTTATTAAGCGTTCTCTGCTAACATTTTGTCTCCAGCAGCGATTACATCATCGATTCCTCCTTTCAAGTTGAAAGCAGCCTCAGGATATTGATCGTATTTACCGTCCAAAATTTCGTTGAAAGCTTTGATTGTATCTTGGATATCAACCAATACTCCAGGAAGACCAGTAAACTGCTCTGCTACGTGGAACGGTTGAGACAAGAAACGTTGTACACGACGTGCTCTGTGTACGATCATTTTATCTTCTTCAGACAACTCATCCATACCAAGAATAGCGATGATATCTTGTAATTCTTTGTATCGTTGCAATGTTACTTTCACACGCTCAGCACAAGCATAGTGCTCTTCACCTACGATTTCTGGAGTCAAAATTCGAGAAGTCGAATCCAATGGATCTACCGCTGGGTAAATTCCTAGCTCGGCAATCTTACGTGACAATACTGTTGTTGCATCCAAGTGAGCAAATGTGTTCGCTGGTGCTGGATCGGTAAGGTCATCCGCAGGTACATATACCGCTTGTACCGAAGTAATCGATCCGTTCTTTGTTGAAGTAATACGCTCTTGCATCGCTCCCATCTCAGTTGCCAATGTTGGTTGGTAACCTACGGCTGATGGCATACGTCCAAGAAGTGCTGACACCTCAGAACCTGCTTGTGTGAATCGGAAGATGTTATCAACGAAGAAAAGGATATCTTTTCCTTGTCCGTCTCCTTCTCCATCACGGTAGTACTCAGCCATTGTCAATCCTGACAACGCAACACGAGCACGTGCACCTGGAGGCTCATTCATTTGACCGAAAACGAATGTCGCTTTCGATTCTTTCATTGTTTCTTTATCTACTTTCGAAAGGTCCCAACCTCCTTCTTCCATTGAGTGCATGAAGTCATCACCATACTTGATAATTCCTGACTCCAACATCTCACGAAGTAAATCGTTTCCTTCACGAGTACGCTCACCAACACCTGCGAATACAGACAAACCACCATGCCCTTTTGCAATGTTGTTAATCAACTCCTGAATCAATACTGTTTTACCAACTCCTGCCCCACCGAACAAACCAATATTACCTCCTTTTGCGTAAGGCTCAATCAAGTCGATTACTTTAATACCTGTAAAAAGTACTTCAGTTGCAGTTGAAAGGTCTTCGAATCTAGGTGCTTCACGGTGAATTGGGTTTCCGTCAGTGTTATCTAACTCTCCAAGACCGTCGATCGCTTCTCCAACTACGTTGAACAAACGTCCTTTGATTCCTTCACCAGCTGGCATTTTAATCGCTGAACCAGTCGAAGTAACATTCATACCTCTCATGAATCCATCTGTAGAATCCATCGAGATCGCACGAACAGAGTTCTCTCCTACGTGAGCTTGTACCTCAAGAACAACACGTGTTCCGTCTTCTTTAAATACTTCTAACGCATCATAGATACTAGGAAGTTCTGATCCCTTTTCGAAGTGTACATCTACTACAGGTCCAATTACCTGTGAAATTTTACCTTTAATATTCGACATGTTGGCGTCTATTTATTGTAATTAACAGCATTCCGTTTTCCTTAGTTGAGCCTTGTTTTGAAACGTTTCCCAATACAATTCTCGCTGGAATTTTGGTGCAAATATACGTGTTTTCTTAAAGATACAAGGGGATTGTGGATAAATATTTAGGCTTTTTGAAAGGTGTAGAGTTTTTCTAAAAATCATGCAAAACAGATATGCGTTTGAAATACGTAACTCTGAGTAATTAGATCGAACCAGACAACAGACATTACATGTGTATTCCATTGACGCGTAATCGAATAAAGCATTCAAAACACTTGTGCATAGTACAAGAGGACGCTGTACCGATCATAGATTTTCAATCAATAAGGATATCAAAAGAATTTGGCATTGCTAGAATGCGCAATAACTAGCACCTCTTCTGCCTTACGATTTGCTATCTTTATGAACAGTTCTCAGTATTTGGGAACGTATTCTAATGCATCAGCCATGTCCCGAATTCTGCTTGTACTTCTACTCTTGCTACCCTCAATTGTTGGAGCGCAAATCCAAAAACCGAACTACCGCGTTCATATTTCGGATCAACCTATTTCATTCGAGACTGAAAAGGTTGAAGCCAATTGGATGGAACTCAAGCAAGATGCATCCATACAGTTCAATGGGAAAGCGTATGTCTTAATTCAGTTCAACTCCATCCCAACAACTGTCCAAAAAGATGAGTTAAAAACGCTTGGAGTAAACCTATTACATTATGTCCCAAATTATGCGTGGCTTTCGGAAATCAATCTGAGCTTCGATCTTGCCCAATTGACTGATATTTCAGTTCGTTCAATTTCAGCAATTGACCCTTCTTGGAAACTATCGAAAGAACTCCGCGAAGAAATCATTCCTGAACATGCACAAATTGATGAAAGCACCGTTTTGGGAGAAGTCATCTTTCTAAATGAATTGACTACTGCGGAATATGCAGCGATACTCGCTCAGTTTTCGATCGAACTCGTGGGGAAAACCGAACTATCGAGTTCCTTTCACATGAAAGGTGAATGGCAGAATTTTATAAGTCTTGCAGCTCACCCTATGGTGCAATACATCGATTTTGCACAACCAGAAATTCAATTGGAATTTGAAAGTGCCGTTCAAAGCGATGTCCAAAACTCTAGAACGACGTATATCAGCGATAACGCAGCGATGGGTTACTTCTTTAACGGATTGGGAGTTAAGTTGGGAATTGATGAAGGCGGAAATGTTGACTCACTTCAAAACCCAAATTTCCGATCACGACTCAACAGAACCTATGAGATTGGGAGTGGTCCCAGTGGCCATAAAACGGGATGTGCCATTCGAGCAGGTGCCGCGGGAAACATCGATCCACGAGAGCGCGGGGTAGCATACAACGCTGAGGTCTATTCAGGAGGGTTGACCGGAAATAACTACGGAAATGCAATCAACAACGATTTACGCATCGTATCTCATTCCTACGGGTGGGGCTGCTCGTCTAATTCTACAACCTATAATGGATCATCGCAGAATTACGACTTCTTAATTCGAACGAATCCATCATTCATGGTGACCTTCTCTTGCGGAAATGCGGGAAATTCGGACTGCTATGCGGGTGTTCCTGGCTATGGAAACATCACGGGAATACCAAAAATGGGAAAGAACTTGAGTCTTATCGGCTCCATGGTGCACGATGATAACCTTGCGGGATTCAGTTCGCACGGACCTGCCAAAGATGGTCGAATCCTACCTACCGTTTGCTCCCCTGGAATGGGTGGAACTTCGTTTGCATCACCCAATTACGCCGGGACCTTTACGATTTTAAATCAAGCGCACATGCATTATAATGCTGGCGCTGTTCCAAACTCAGGATTAATAAAGTCGATCATTATGAATTCGGCTGATGATGTACTAAATCACGGCCCAGATTTCTTAACTGGCTACGGAAAAGTCAATGCACGTCGCGCCTTTGATATTATTCGTTTGGGACAGCACGAGGAATCTGACGTCGTTCAGGGAGCAACGAATATCCATTCGATTGTCGTTCCTCCGAATGCGAAACAGGTAAAAGTAATGGTTTATTGGGTGGATTGGGAAGCCACAGCTGGAATCACTACGCGTTCCATTGTAAATGATCTTGACATCGTTTTAACAGATCCGAATATGCAATCGTATCAGCCGTGGGTACTGAATCCCACTTTTGGACAAGCAACACTAGCTGATCCAGCCGTTCGTGCAACTGATTCGTTAAATAACGTTGAACAAGTGACCATTCTCGATCCCGTTCCAGGAACGTACACACTCGACGTAACTGGCACCTCCATACCACAAGGTCCACAGGGTTATTTTGTTAATTATGATATCATTTACGATGACATTGTGGTGATTCATCCTCATGATGGAGAGAGATTTGTCACTTCTGGAGAAGAGACGATCCGATGGGATGCTTTCGGGGATTCTGCACCCTTCGACATATTGTATACTATTGACGATGGCGCAACTTGGGATACTATCGCATCCAACCTCAGTTCAAACTTACGCCACTTTGATTGGGTAATCCCAGCTCACGCTACAAACCAAGCAAAAGTGAAAGTGATTCGGAATACAAACGAAGGATCAAGCGTGGGGCAGTTTACCATTTACGGTCAGCCAGAAAACCTTGAACTAGTATGGTCATGTGCCGATTCTTCTCTTTTCGTATGGGAAGAACAGCAAAACGTAGATGGGTATGTCGTATATCGAATTGTTGGAGACTTCATGGATTCCGTTGCCTACACAACGAGCACTTCAATCATCCTGAATAACCTATCCCTGACAGAATCTGAGTACGTCTCGGTGGCAGGATATAAAAATGGAATTACCGGTCGTCGTATGATCGCAATTGAAAGACCTCCGAGTGATGTTAATTGTATTGAAAATGATGCTGCGTTAATTGAATTATTGAGTC
This sequence comes from Crocinitomicaceae bacterium, assembly GCA_045105095.1. Classification (GTDB taxonomy): domain Bacteria; phylum Bacteroidota; class Bacteroidia; order Flavobacteriales_D; family Crocinitomicaceae; genus UBA4466. The sequence goes on from JBGCDF010000216.1 coordinate 4,462, forward strand.
CCAACGACTACGTTCCTTCATGCATGACAGGAGACTTGTCATTGAAGGTACTAGTACAAAACCCTGGTGTGAATTCATTGGATACCATTCCAATTGCTTATCGTGTTGATGGAGGAATCCCTGTTTTAGATACGATTCACAGCACAGTGCTATCAGGAGAATATCTGGAATTTGCCTTTTCGAATCCGCCCTCACTTACTGGAGACCATCTTCTTGAAGTTTGGACGCAATTCCCTCTGGAATCGAACTTCTCAAACGACACCGTGAGTGACAGTGTTCACATTTATGCAGGGACTTCCATGCCGCTAACACTGATTCAGGATTTCGATGCTTTCACCAATTGCGGAACGAGTTGGAACTGTGAAGGGGAAAATTGTCTACTGACAGAAGGCTGGACCAATTTACCAAATCTCGAAGCAGACGATATTGATTGGAGAACAGACAATAATGGTACAGGAACAGCGAATTCGGGACCATCTGGAGATCACACCAGCGGCTCTGGGAAATACTTGTATCTGGAAGGGTCAACTTGCTACAACAAAACAGCTATTCTGCACGGACCGTGTATCGACTTATCAGGAACGAATCAACCTCAGCTATCATTTTGGTATCATGCCTACGGTGTAAGTATCGGCGAACTACATGTTGACATCATTGCTGATGGACAACTTCACACAGATGTAATGACGCCAGTAATTGGAGAACAGGGCAATCAATGGTTCAATCTAACTGTAGATTTGACACCGTTTGTTGGACAACAAATTGTACCCGTATTCAGAGGCAGCACAGGTGGTGGATTCCACTCGGATTTAGCGCTTGACGACATCAATATTATCACTGGACCAGTTGCGAACTATTCAGTATCGGATACGTTTATTTGTGACTTCTCTAATCAGGTTGTGACACTCAACAATTCAAGCACAAACGCCAACACGTACGAATGGAGCATTTCACCTTCCACTTTCACGTTTGAAGCAGGAACAAATAACACCTCATCTCAACCTCAAGTTTCATTTAATGGACCAGGAACTTACACCGTACAATTAATTGCGGCGAATGCTTATGGATCAGATACACTGGAATATGTAAACATTGTTGAGGTTTGGGGTGGATCTCCAGATTCAGTTATGCTGACCGATCTGCAGGGAAATTGTCAACTGATTATACCTACGCCAACAACCACAGATAATTGCGATGGGACAATCTTAGGAACTACGAGCAATCCGACTTCGTTTACCGAAGCTGGTAACTATATAGTTTCCTGGGAGTTCTTGAATTCCGCAGGAAATTCGATTACCGTTGACCAAAACATACTCATTGACCCCATTGATGCGGCAACTACCTTAACCAATGATGTAACAATTAGCGCCAATAATCTCAACGCAGATACTTATCAATGGATCGATTGTTTAAATGGAAATGCAATTGTGCCTGGTGCAACTAACGCAAGTTTTTCTCCAACATCTAACGGAGAATACGCCGTGATCATT
>JBGCDF010000217.1:0-2906 GCA_045105095.1 Crocinitomicaceae bacterium
TCTAGGACATTTGTCTTTCCTGCACCATTTTTTCCAACAAAACAATTAAAACCGGCAGACAGCGAAATTTCCGCTTCCTCGTAGTTCTTGTAATTGACTAAATGAAGGTTTTTTAGATGCATTGAGACAAAATTAACTGAATTCATTCAAGAAGCGTCAATCTTGAAAAGATTCTGTCACTAGAGTAAATTATTCCTGGAACATCTCAAAACAAAAGCCGCCAGAGCCCTAACGAACGCTGACGGCTTAATCTATGATTAGAACTGCTACTTTAACATTGTTACTTTACCCGTGTCCATGTCGTACAGGGCTCCAAGAATCTTTATTTCACCATTATCATCCATCACTTTCAGAATCGGGCTATTTTTTCTGATCATTTCCATGGTGTTTCGCACATTACTCTCACTCACTTCGTGAACAAACTCCTGATTGCTTGATGTGCGATCTCCTGAATACTCAACCATGTCTACGGCGGGACGAATCTTAGTTAACATTGGCGTGATATTCCCAAGTTTCACATCATCGACAGCGGCCTTCACAGCTCCACAGTGCTCATGTCCTAAAACCATTACGACCTTTGATCCAGACACCTTGCACGCGAATTCCATGCTTCCCAATATATCCTCATTTACAAAATTCCCAGCCACTCGAGCAACAAATACATCTCCAATACCTCTGTCGAATACATCCTCTACAGGAACCCGGCTATCAACACAAGAAAGTACAATCGCCTTAGGGTATTGAGACTTAACGCTATTTCGAACCTGTGCGCGGTGATCTCGAGCTGTGAGATCATTCTTTGTAAAACGTTCGTTGCCGTCCTTCAAGGAGGTGATTACCTCATCAGGTGTGAGTGCATCTTGTTCTTCCTTGGTTAGGACTTTTTCAACCAGTCCTTCAACTTCCTTTTGTTCTTCGTGATCCATTGTTGTGCGCTTCTCAATGCTTTCAGCAATTTCCTTGTTTTCTTCACTTGAACAGGATACGAATAGTATAAGCAAAAGTGTCATCGCGCTCAATGATAATAATGTTCTTTTCATAATAGTACTTTTTGATTAAAATTTAAGTGAATCCCAATCTCCTTACTAATTTGAATATCTGAGAGATCACTAACTAAATTCATTAATGAAGATTAAAGCGACTATTTCTTATTTTCTTCGAGGCAAATATACCTACTAACTAAACCAATAGTAATACTATCACAGTTAAGTTTTGTTAAAACTCTATTTTAAATCAGTAACCAAAGTAAAGGCTCAGCAATAATGATCGAAATGAACACACATGATTGTTTCACATTCCAAATGCTTATGTCAAACCAGACAATGGCATTACTTTTATTTAAGTTGTCCAACTTTTAACATAAGTAACATGGTAAATTCGATGAATAGATCGTAAGAATTCAATATTATGTTCTCTTCTATGCAAAAAAAAACTATTTTTGCGCAGCTTAAATTATTACAATGTTAGAAGATATTACAGGAGAAGAAATAAAGAGACAATTCAAAACGAACAAGGTTTTACGTTACGTCACAATCGGTGTTGGAGTTTTGGTGATTGGTATTTTAGGTTTCCTTCTCTACCGTCAATTTGTATACAAGCCAGCAAACGAAAAGTCAAAGGATAGCTACTGGGAAGGTTTAAACTACGCAGCTAAGGATTCTACAGATATGGCCATTGACATGCTTGAGAGCAACGTAAAGAAGTTCGATGGAAAAGTTGGTGGTGAAGTTGCCCAATTCGTTCTTGCTCGTCAAATGATGTCTAAAGGAGAATTCAAAGCAGCGATCGAAGAATTAGAGGAAGTTGATGTTGAAGACACTTACGTTTCGATTATGGCGATTGGACTTCACGCAGATTGTCTATCTGAAATGAAAAAATACGAAGATGCTGCAAACAAGTACCTCGAAGCTGCCGATATGGTGGAAAACGAGTTGACAACTCCAATGTACTTAAAGAAAGCTGGGCTTTGCGCCGAAGAGATTAAGAACTTCCCTAAAGCAACTGAGTTCTACCAACGAATTGTCGATGATTATCCTTCATACGCAGGACAAAATCAAATTGATAAATTCCTTGCTAGAGCTTCGAATAAGAAAGTAGGAAAATAAGACAATACTATGGCGACAGTAAATCGCAACTTATCAGAATATAATAAGGAAGAAATTCCAAACGGTGCCGATTTTAAAATCGGCATTGTTGTTTCTGAATGGAACGATAAGATTACATTCGGATTACTGGATGGTGCAAAAACGGCACTTCTGGAAAACGGTGTAAAGGAAGAGAACATTGACATTCGATTTGTTCCCGGAGCATTTGAACTTCCTCTTGGAAGTCAGTATTTCTGCGAACAAGGACAGGTAGATGGCGTAGTTGCCATTGGAACTGTGATTCAAGGAGAAACGCGTCACTTTGATTTCGTATGTGATGGAGCAACACAAGGTATTGTGGATGTGAGTCTGAAATACAATACCCCCGTTTCTTTTTGTCTTCTTACCGACCTGAACATCCAACAATCGATCGATCGATCTGGTGGTAAACATGGAAACAAAGGAATCGAATGCGCAATCGCATGCATGAAGATGATCGCACTAAAGCGTTCATTTTAACAACTAGTACAACAAATCTACTATGACATTAATCAAGTCGATATCTGGAATCCGCGGAACAATTGGTGGTGCGGTGAATAATGGATTAACTCCTGTTGACGCAGTGAAATTTGCCGCTGCCTACGGAACATGGCTTCAGGAAAATAATCCTTGCGAAAAACTCAAGGTAGTGATCGGGCGAGATGCCAGAATATCTGGGCAGATGATTTCTGACCTTGTGATCGCAACGCTCACTGGCCTAGGAATCGATGTGGTAAACCTAGGATTATCCACTACTCCAACTGTGGAAGTTGCCGTTCCTCA
>JBGCDF010000218.1:0-12233 GCA_045105095.1 Crocinitomicaceae bacterium
ATTCAACTCTTTTCGATACGTTGAATCAGCAACTGAATTTCTATTCCAATAATCTGTATTAATTGACTTCATGCGCGTTGCAGTTGTCGTAAGCTGTTTTCGATTGTCTCCAAACCCGCTGTAATTTGTTTCTTTCCAACCCACTATTTTGCGAGGGTGAGCTGCTTCAAATTCGATGGTAAGTGATCGATCGAGTTCAGGATACTCCAAATGATAGTACAAAATTTCACCTCCTTCATCCTCTAGGGAAATAGTACACGCGTATGGTTTGTAAGGAATATGCAACAATCTTGTCGCTACCATTGAAGGATACATGGAAACACTCCCGGTTGGAAGGTTATCTCTCAGTCGGATAATGGTCCAAATATCATCTTCCATCAATGCGGCTACCGACTTAGTCAGGTCCTGAGTCTCCCCCTCAAAATAGGAGTCAATCTTCACACCGAAATGACCATTTTGAGGATTCTGAACCTCCATGTACGTATGTCCGCACCATTCTTGACTACTCGAAGATATCTTGATGGAATGATCTCCTTTCTTGAAAGGTAAAAATGAGCTCGTCATAATTGAGTATGGGTAAATTCCCGTATTGAACTTTCTCGTCTGATTCAATTTAAGGACTGAAACATTGTCCTTACTCCGCGTATCGGCTTTTGCGAAGTTCGTCGGAGAAAAAGGTTCCGTAACGAAGACAAATACTGCCGTTCCTTCATGGACTTCACCATATCGTGCCTGTTCCAATTTGTAACTCGTGATTTCAGCTTTAGAGTGATACCAGTAATCGGCATCTTCCTGAGAAGAGCTGCCAGTTTTCGTTGATACCACTTCTTGACTTTCGGGCGCCGCAGCAAAATCCATTGAAGTTTCACTACATCCTGCGATCAGAAATGGAGCGCTCGCGATGATTATTAATCGTTTCATATAGTACGCATTTATGAGTTGTAACCTTGGACGCTTTTCTACTTGGATCGCTTACAAGATTTTACCGCTCTTAAGATACGCATTTTTGATCAGACAAAGTTCAAACGTTCGAAGCTATGGTTGAGGACCTGTTGGTCGTTCACCTCTAACCAGTTATTGAGAATTGTGGCGTAAATTGATCGAAAATCTACCTGGAATTGAATGTCGCCATTCTTGTCTAAGTTTGCCAGATTCGGTCCTGAATTAAGGACTCCAGCCTGCTTCAAGCCTCCGCCAATCATGAAAACATTATTCGCTGAACCGTGATCCGTTCCTTTACTTGCATTTTCACTTGCTCGGCGTCCGAATTCTGAAAAGGTAAGAATGAGTGTATCCTTGAATCGATCATTTCTTTTCAAATCTTCTACCAAAGCGCCAATTCCTTCAGAATAAATCTTTAACAGACGGTCCTGACTCACCACTTGATTTACATGTGTGTCAAATCCTCCAATGGAAGTATAGAACATACGTGTTTTCAAACCTGAAACAATCATGTCAGCGATTCCTTTCAAGTTCTTTCCGAAGGGCGTTGTCGGGTAGGTATACTTCGTATCATATATTTTCGATCGTTCGAAGATGTATTCCGCTGAGGAGTAAGTCTCTAGCATTGTTTTGTACAGATAGCCCTGGTTGTCTTCGTTGAGCAGGCTCGGTTGCGTGTGATCGACTATGCTCTTGAAGTATTTCTCTCGTGTGGATTGAAACAACTGATTCGGATCGGTCACTGCAATTCCTTTCTTATCTATTCCTTTCATCACCAGTGAGAGACTCGAATCATGTTCAATTGCTTCGTACGGATATTGACAATTCGAATCCAGATAACGTCCAATCCATCCCGTTCTTATATATTCTTCCGAAGCACTAGCTGTGTGCCAAATATCAGTGCTTCTGAAGTGAGATCGATTGGGATTTGGATATCCCACGTTGTTGATGACAGTCATTTCTCCCTTATCGAATAACTCCATCAATTCTTTGCATGAACCGTTCAATCCAAGTTCATCATTCAGTTTCAAAATGCTGTCTTTCGATTTCCCGATTTGAGGTCGAAGGTTGTGATAGATATCATTGCCGAACGGAACAATAGTGTTTAACCCATCATTTCCTCCAGACAATTGAATAACAATCACATTTCTGAATCCTGAAAGTTGTTCTAGCTTCATAAATTCCATCCCTTTCAAAAACGAAGGAACGAGAAACATGCCTGAGGCAAGCGCCGATTTTTGTATAAATGATCTTCTGTCCATATGCGTTTTTTAAAAAAGTTGATATTCAGGTAAACTCAATAATTCGATGGCGCGATCCTTCAACGTGATGCTGTCTGATTTATCAATTGTGGCTTGTGCGCCTTCCGAGAGTTTCGCCTGAATGAGAAAAGAAGCCAAATTCTCTTCGTGTCCATTCATGTTTTTCTCAAAGGATTTCCAGTTGGGATGAGCATTGATTCTTTTTTCCGTTCTCTCCTGAATTTTATCTCGTTTCTTTTCAATGATGATCAGTTTTTGTTCCGGGTCATCTCCCTTTTCATCCCATTCGATAACTCCAAAATTGAGCAAGAGCGATGATAGCTTGAGTCGGAGCATGAGTGTCGAACTATCAATCCAGGATCGGCCTCCAGACCATCCCGCAACATTGGGCGGGAAGAACAACACTTGATTTAGCTTGCGTTGTATTTGAATAATGGTCTTTGGCTCACGGTATTCGATTTCGAATAAACGTGTCATCCCAACCAGTAATTCGGTTGGTGATTTGATTTTGCAAGCGATCGTTTCTTCCGCGTAGAAAACTTCGCTCGTGAGAATCGCCTTAATCAGAACAGATAAGTCATAATTGGCATCGTAGAATGCATCAACAAACTCATTCATAGCAGATGCTGGAATTGTTCGTCCTATTAAGAAGTCAACGATTTTCTCACTCAAGTATCGGGCAGTTTGCTTTTCCTTTAGCAAGATCTGAATAACATCTTCACCGTTAAAATTTCCCATTTGTCCAAGAATGGTTTTTGATTCAGCATCATGTAATCTCGACCGAAAGATAAATTCTCCTTTGGCAACCGACCAACCAGTAAATGCTCGTGCGGCTTCTTTGATATCTGTTTCGGTGTAACCGTTATCACGTCCTAGCGTAAATAATTCCATTACTTCGCGTGCGAAGTTTTCGTTCGGACTCCCTTTCTTATTTTGTTTGTTGTTGAGGAATTCGATCATTGCCGGAGATTTCGAAACTTCCATTAACAGATCACCAAAATTTCCAAGCGCATGTTTGCGAAGAATGTTATTTAGATCTAGATTGTACTTGGGGTTTTTTAACCTTACTGCAAAATGATCATGAAAGAAAAAGGCCATTTTTTCCCGAAGAATAGCTTTGGTTTCCACCATTTGTTTCAGCCACATCACATCAAGTTCATACACCATTTTGTTGGCTAGCTTGCGTAACTTTTTTTTCTCTTCTCTGGAAAGTGATTTTCGATCGGCTTCTAACTTACTGAAGTCCATCGTCAGGAACTCAGCTTTTTCACTCGATTTGAACAAGTGATCTACCAATTCATAGGAGGTTTTTCCTACGGCATTATTTAAATTATAAGGATCGGGGCCGAATCCTGCTCTCCAGTATAAATGTTGAATCTGTCGTTTCGTTAATTTCATCCAATTCCTTTTTCTCTTAGATAATGAAAATGGTAGAAGGTTTAATCGGTTTTAAAATAAAATTATGACCTCTTTCCTATTTCGCAGATAATCAGTAGTTTGATTTAGCCATTTAGCCATTTAGCCATTTAGCCATTTAGCCATTTAGCCATTTAGCCATTTAGCCATTTAGCCATTTAGCCATTTAGCCATTTAGCAATATTGCTAAATAGATGGAACAGTTTCTGATTTGACCTTCTTCTATTTGGACGTTTCACCAGACATGCGCAGCAATCGTCTGGTGTCGTGTTTTCCGCTATATCTCCGACATCCAAATGGATCGTCGGAGGATGCCGCTCCAACCACTAACGCACACTTCGCGTTTAAACAAAAATCACGAATTAATCAAGAGAAATCAACCTATATCGGAATTCAGATATATATCGGAACCGATATGGTTTTATTCGAATATTGCAATATCGACATATGTCGATATATCGATATCACCTATCCAGTTCCTCATTCTTCCAAAAAAGAATAATCCTCTACGGTACGTACCGCTCACGAATTTTTAAGAAAGGACGTTCGATAATTATGGACAACGCAACACCTACGCCTATGGAAATCCCAAAGAAAATATAGGAATTAATATTCGCTCCGTACGTCAGATGATCGTTCATGAAATTACGACAGGCGATGTGCCATAAGTAAATCGAGTAGGAGTGCTTACCTACCATGGTGAAGAAAAATACCAGCGGTTTCAGTGCTTGCTTCAACGGTAGGAGCTTGACTTCTAGATCAGTGAGGGAGAAGAGTGTCAAAATTCCAAAACCCAGATTTACAGTAGAGAGTCCATAAACATTCATAAAGTACCCGCCGCCAACGTACATAAATCCTGGCGCTAGTAACGGAATCGAAGCGAGTAGAAAAATCCATCGCCATTTCGTGAAGAATTGAAAGAAGGACGTGAAATGGTAGAGATATCCAATCAATACTCCAATTAAAATTCCATCAGAACGCAAGTGCGTCGCCATAAAAGCAAAAAATGGTTCATTTCTATGCGGGTATGAAATGTAGAAACGCATGCAGAAGCTCAGGATGATCAAACCAATTAACACAGGAATAACCAGTTTTTTTCTGTCTAACGTTCGTGTTTTGTATGCGATAAAACTAAATAAGGCCAAGGTCAAATAGAAGTGTTCTTCTACCGCAAGAGACCATGTATGTGTCCAAATGTGTGAAAGATAACTCTGCATATAGAAAACCTCTCCAAGCAAATCAGGAATGGTCGGTACGAATCCATCACGGTAATGCTCAATGATAATTGACCCCGCAAGGAAAATATAAAACGCAGGATAAATCTTGAATCCTCTTCGAAGTAGAAAGCGTTTGATATTGAGCTTATTTCGCTTTTTGTACTCTTTGAAAATGAGTCCCGATACGAGGAATCCACTCAACACAAAAAACAAATCAACACCCAGCCAACCAAAGTCGAACAGCGGATTTGTATACAGCTGACTATGTCTGAATAAAACCAGTAAAATTGCGACGCTTCGCAGGATATCAAGTCCAACAACCCTCATAAATGAAACTTACTTCAGTTCGGCTAGTGCCTTTTTTGTTCCGATTTTCACCGTAATGTAATCCTTGTCGTACTTCGGTGACCGAGCAGGGGAATATTCACGTCCGTAAAAGATGATTTGCAAGTGAAGTTTGTTCCACAATTCTTCAGGAAACAATCGCTTCGCATCCTTTTCAGTTTTGTCGACGTTCTTTCCAGTTGTAATTCCCCATCGCGTCAATAATCGATGGATGTGCGTGTCCACTGGAAATGCAGGGACACCAAATGATTGGGCCATCACCACTGATGCAGTTTTGTGTCCTACACCTGGTAATTCTTCCAAGGCTTCGAACGATTGTGGTACTTCACCTCCGTACTTTTCAATAAGCATTCCAGACAAGGTGAAAATCGCTTGTGACTTCCTTGGTGATAAACCACAAGGACGAATAATTTCGCGAATTTCATCAACGCTCAACTTGATCATGTCAAAAGGATTATCTGCTCGCTTGAAGAGGAGAGGGGTAATCTTGTTTACACGCTCGTCCGTACATTGCGCAGAGAGAAGAACCGCGATCAAAAGTGTGTATGAATCCGTGTGATCCAGTGGTATCGGCGTTTCAGGGTACAATCGCTCCAATTCGGTAACAATGTACTCGCATTTTTCTTTTTTCGTCATTTGATTTTGAATCCGTTTTTTACAAAGCGAATGAACTCTCTGAATTGTGATTTCTTAGTGAAAATCTTTTTGAATTCTTCAGAATTACTTGATTTTTCTTCTTGCTTCTTTGTTGATTGATGAGCCTGAGTTTCTGATTCCTTTGCTGTATCAGCTTCCTGATTGTCCAGATCATCAATTACCTCTAACAAGTGGTCTTCCTGTTCAGAAAGCTTATCAGCTCTATCGTAAAGAGCTTTTGCTGATTGCTTATACCCTTGTTGCTCGAGCAAAAGCCCCAGATTATTTTGAGCCACAGCATCATCGGGATCAAGCTCAACAGCTTTTTCATAATCCGCAACGGCTCCATCCAAATCACCAAAGTTGTTCTTAGCGAAAGCCATTGCAGCGTAGCGAAATGAATAATCGGGTTGTAACTTAATTGCTTTGTTCAGATCCGCAAAGCAGCTATGTTTATCCATGTTGTGCAAATGAGCCACTCCGCGATCAGAGTATATGTCCGGATGATCTGGGTTGATTTCAAGAGCTTTCGTGTAGACTTCAATCGCCTCGATCACCTTTCCATCCTTCAATAGCTTGTCAGCTTCTTCGTGTGTCGGATTCGCAAACATTGGGTACTTTTGTTTTATGAATAACAAAGGTAGGGACTTTCCGCAATACAGAAAACTGTTCAACGAAAAGGCATTTTACAAGATTACGGATGATCGGCACTTTGATGAAATTCAAGTGGTTGGATCTCGAAAAATGACCTATTCCTTTACTGCTGAAAAATATCCAGAAATACTCAGGATACAAGATATGCTTGACTTGGCATCAGGTTACCTCGAATGTACGGAGGAACAGTATGAAAATCTACTGGGAGAATAAGACAACGCTCGCAAAACTGACACGTAAATCGGTTAACTACAGTCTCAGGAAAGTTTTAGTAGATGTGAGCGTTTTACCATATTGTTAAAACTCATTTTTTGCATTGATAAGGTCTTCGAAAATGCGTAATTTCAATGCATGAAATGGTGCTACTTCTGTTTTGCTCTACTGCTCGTTGGATCATGTACTTTAAGTTCAAGTCAAGAAGCGGCCTTGCACAAGGCTGTAACGTCCTATGTTGCTGCGCATAACAATGGAGCTGTAATGGCTTATGTCGGCTATACTCACCCGAATGTTGTAGGTTTTTATCAGGAACAAGGAGATGAGAAATTTCGAGAAAAATTCGAATTGTTTTCTCCAGACGATGGAGGCTCATACATTCAGGACGGAAACGTGCGGGAAATCGAGAAGCAGAAAGGCCAAATTCATGTTCAATATCTTTTCGATAAATATTCAGATATGGGCTACGAAGATGATGGAGAGATATCCATTGTTGCAATCTCTGTTGATGAAGGCGTCACATGGTTTTTCGCCGAAGAAGAAGATTACAAGAATGAAGATATTTTCAGTAAAGACGAACAACTCATCGATCTCTAAACTATGAAACAACTACTTCTACTTTTTTCATTGCTTATCTCCGGATTTACGTTCGGACAGGGCTGGACTCCAATGGGAGCGCGGTCGATGGGAATGGCCAATGCATCATCTACCCTAAACGATGTCTGGGGATACCATCATAATCCTGGTGCTCTGGGAGACGTAAATGAATTTACAGCCGGACTTTCCTATGAGAATCGCTTTTTGCTTCAGGAACTCCAAAGTCAGGGTTTTGCAGTAGCCATACCTATGAAGGTCGGAGTGATTTCCGTGGGAGGTCAATTGTATGGATCTCAACAATTCCGAACCTTTAAAACCGGACTGGGATATAGCATGAAACTATCAGATAAGTTTTTTGCAGGTGTGCAATTGAACTACTTGGGACTTCGACTTCCTGAAAATTATGGTAGTGCAAATACGGTTACAGGTGAAGTAGGAGTATATGCGAAGATTACCAATAATTGGAAGATCGGTGCAAGTGTATTCAATTTGGGCCGAGCAAGACTCGCAGATTTTGCTGATGATCGTTTTACAACGATGATGCGTTTGGGAACATCTTACAGTTTCTCTGAGAAGGCCCTTGTTGCGCTCGACTTCGAGAAAAATCTGGATTACGATGTTCGAATTAAAACAGGAGTGGAATATGAAGTAGTAAAGAATTTCCGATTGCGCGGAGGATTTGCAACAGCTCCAATTGAGATGAGTGCAGGAATTGGATATGAATGGAAACAGTTGCAACTCAATGTTGGAACTTCCTACCACCAAATTTTAGGCTGGTCACCCAACTTCGGACTGGTATTTAAATCAGAGAAAAGCACGAAATGATGAGGTTAATTCTGCTTTTCTTGTTCACGATGATTCTGGGGATTTCCTTTTCTCAGCAGGAGGAGAAAAATCAAATCATTCAACAACGTGTCGAATTCATTTCTGAAGAATTGGAAAATGAAGAAATTGACCTGACCGATGTTACCGAAGTGCTGCTGTACAGAATCGATCATCCTGTCAACTTAAATTCGGCCTCTTGGGAGGATTTGCAGGAGCTATTTTTACTCTCGGACCTTCAGATCAATGATCTATTTGCACACCGCGAGGCTTACGGCAAGTTTATTTCCATCTATGAACTTCAATCACTGAAGTATTGGGACATGAAAACCATCAATATCGTTCTTCCTTTTGTGAAGGTGGATGATAAATTGGATCAATTGCATGTAACGCTGAAAGAAGCTTTGAAAGAGGGAAAGTTTGAGGCCTTTTTGAGATATCAGAGAGTCCCTGAAAACAAAGACGGATATACAGATGTGCCCGATTCCATTATACAGAATTCGAATTCGTACTATTATGGAAATCCAGATCGCTATTACACGCGTTTGCGGTTTAAATACCGAAACAACCTGAGTGTTGGAATGACCGCAGAGAAAGATCCAGGAGAGCAGTTCTTCCGAGGTGCTCAGAAGAATGGTTTTGATTTCTATTCCGCACATGCCTTCTACAAAGGAGGAAAATACTTGAGGGCTGTTGCTCTAGGGGATTATCAAATTCAAATAGGGCAAGGTCTGAATTTATGGTCGAGTTTCGCATTCCAAAAAACGGCTGACGCCACCAATGTTAAACGATCTGCTAATCCACTTCGCCCTTACACTTCCGTGGACGAAACACGTTTTTTTCGCGGAGCAGCTGTTGATGTAGGCTTAGGTGATTTCTCTTTGATGCTCTTCGGATCAAGTAAAGGAGTTGATGGAAATGTTGTTACGGATTCGCTCTTAGATGAAATTGAGTTTGCTTCAAGTATCAACCTTACTGGGTTTCATAGAACGAATTCAGAAATTGAGCGCAAGGATGGACTGCAAGAACATATTGGAGGTGCTAATCTTCGATATTCGAAACGTAGTTTACAACTCGGGGTAGCAGCTGTTTATCAGGGGTATGACCGAGATTTAATTCGAGATACGCTACCATACAACCAATTTGATTTCAGAGGAAGAAACACAACAGGAATAAGCGCAGATTATAGTTGGGTATTCAGAAACTTCAACTTCTTTGGGGAGACATCTTATTCGACACATTCGAAATCATGGGCCAATCTACATGGAGTCTTGTTCTCGTTGGATACGCGCGTAGCAATGAGTATGATCTACCGAAATTATCAGCGCGGTTATCATTCATTTTACAATGCGGGATTTGCTGAGGGCAGTAGAACGCAAAATGAGAAAGGGCTATACACGGGAATTAAAATCAATTTTTCGCGCGCATTTTCAGTAAATGGTTACGTGGATGTATTCAAGTTTCCCTGGTTGAGATATCAGGTGGATGCCCCTTCAGATGGTCACGAATGGTTAATTCAACCTTCGTACAAACCAAACCGATCGTTTGAAGTCTATTTCCGATTCCGCGAGCAAGTTCGACCAAGAAATAGCCGTGATAGTGATGGAACGATTACGACAGTCGAAGATGTGCAACAGCGCAACTACCGATTGAATTTGAGCTACAAAGTGACAGAAAGTGTCCGACTGAAGAGCAGAATAGAATATGTTACAATTAACAGACTGAGTAATGAGCCAGAGTCTGGATTTGTGGTTTCTCAGGATATCATCTATAAGCCAAAATCGTCACCATTCAGTTTTGCTGCTCGCTACGCTTTGTTTGATACCGACAGTTTCGACTCACGTATTTATACCTTTGAGAACAACGCCTTGTATGTATTCTCAGCTCCAGCGTATTTCTATCAAGGAAGTCGAGCCTATTTGTTGGTTCGATACAAGTTCCTCCGTCGATTTGATCTTTGGGCGCGTTACGGTACGAGTATTTTTGCTAACCGTGCCTCTATTGGAAGCGGAGCGGAGGAGGTGGTTGGGAATACACGCAGCGATATTACGATTCAGTTGAGAATGCAGTTTTAGTTTTCAATTGATTAGTTACTAAGATTCTCTTTTCAAATTCGTTGTAATTTAGATTTATTCATTAACTTGAGTAATTAACCCAACCCACTGTTCTATTGACCTTCATTCGCGCCAATAATATCTCCTCAGACAATTCGATTCATTCGAGTAATCAGTTCATAAAACCTCAAGCAAAGTTGAAAGTTGCAAACAAGAGAGATGCAGCTGAGATAGAAGCCGATCAAGTGGCAGATCAGGTCGTACAACGTTCGGAATCTAGGAGATCAGGAATTTTGGGGGGCGAACCATTCATTCAGCCTAGAGCTAAGCTTGGAGATGAAGTCTCAAGACAGGAAAAGGAATCTCAGGAGGAACTTGAAATTCAAGAAAAACCGATTTCAGAAAAAATTACGCAACTCAAACTTGCTGATGATGAAGAGAAGAAATCCATTCAAAGGAAATGTAAAACATGTGGTACCGTTTCGTCTGCAGATGAGAAATGCCCAACGTGTGCCAAGAATGGGGGATTGCTTCAACTCAAAAGAGAAAAAGATACAACCTCCACGAGTATTGAAGAGTCCCTAAGCTCTTCAGCAGGCAAGGGAGGAAGAATGGATGCCGCAACCCTAGGTGAAATGAATGAAGGTTTTGGTACAGATTTTTCCAGTGTGAATATACATACTGGTTCTGAGGCTGTGCAGATGAGTCAAGATCTAGGGGCCCAAGCCTTTACTCATGGTAACGATGTTTATTTCAATCAAGGGAAATACGCGCCATCGTCTAAAGAAGGAAAGCATCTATTGGCTCATGAGTTAACTCATACCATTCAGCAAGGAGCTGTTGGGAAATCTGTCCAGAAAAAGGACACCGTTATTCAACTTAAAACGATCAAAGAATCAGCCGATATTATTGAAGATGCGCTTCAAGGCTATTCTTCCAGATGGGATAGCGAGAATATTTTGGCGGAATTCTCGGCTATTAAAGATAATAAAGCGAGTTTGGAGAGCCTTCTGCAAGAAGTGAAGAGGAGGGGAAGTAACAATGGTCTGTCTGGTAATGGTATGATCGATTGGTTGTTTGAAGATATGACAGCCGAAGATGGTAGGACATTACGTAACTTGTTGATCAAGGCGAAGGTTTCTGTCGTAAATCGATTAGTTGCAGAGTTGGTTTACAGTTACTTAAGCGGATATACTTCTGCATCTAATTCTGGAAGTATCATTGGTCTTCTTATGCAATACGGCGGTGGACAATTAGATGATGTTCTTTCAAGCTTAGAAAGCCATGCCGAAATGAGTGAATCCGATACTTTGTATTGGTTATTTAGTGATTTGACCACTGTTCATAGTGAGCAACTGAGGGTTCATTTTTTAACATACGGAGGGGTAAAGGCACAGAATAACTACGGAGCATTTCATACGGCTCAAAAAATCTATGATTTGCTTTCTGGGTATACTAGTGTTTCTGATAGTTGGTCTGTGGTTTCCAATTTTGAAAGAACACCCGGAAATACTAGAGATTTAGTGTTAAATCAATTAAATGGATTGACTGGAACCGAATGGGGAGAAAGACAGGCTGCTGATGCATTGATGCAAGATTTGAACAAATCCGATTATGCTAAACTTGTTGCAATGGATGGTATGGTTCTGCCCGAATACGATTACGAACAAGGATGGCTCGAATGGGGGTGGAATGGTTTTTTGAGTGGAGTAGATTGGGTAGGTATGGTTCTGCAGTGGGGAGTTTGCGGTCTTTTTGGAATTATTACTGGTGGACTTTCAGTCGTGTATGATATTATTATCCTTGTTAAGGATTTAGGTGTTGCCATTTGGAATCTTGTCCAATCGTTAGGGTACCTAATTTCGGGTGGAGCTGTCGGAAGCGAAGGTTGGTTAGCAGTGAAAGATTTTTTCAAAGGGCTAGGACAGTTGTGGAATGCGCCAGGAGAAGTGATTTCAAAAGCTTGGGATGAAATTGTGCTTGAAGGAACACTTATTGAAGGGCCTTTTGAAGCGTGTAAAGAAGCAGAGTTTTGGGTGAGGAAATTTGTCAACCTGATCGTTAACATTATTCTC
>JBGCDF010000219.1:0-5550 GCA_045105095.1 Crocinitomicaceae bacterium
ACGACAATGACTCAACTATAAACCCAGGAGCAATAGAAATTATGGGAGACGGAATTGATAACGATTGTGATGGATTAGTCGATATGCCTTCGCAATGGGGAGGAAACACTCCAATCCTATTGGCAGATGTTGATGGAGACGGGTATCCGGCAATCATCGATTGTGATGACAACGATCCAAATGTGAACCCAGGAATGCCAGAAATCCCAGGTGATGGAATCGATAACAACTGTAATGGTGTCATTGACTTGAATATCGCGATAGGAAACAACCCAACGTCTAACGATCCATCCAACAATTCTGTGAAGGTGAGCAACGAGCTAATTTCAAGTGTTGGACCGAACCCTGTATCAAGTATGTTGAAAGTAACTTTGCAGCCTGAGACGGAAGCAAATGCTCAAATTCTTGACATGGCTGGTAAAGTGATGAATGTATCAACAATCACACATGCAAATAGCATTGAGATTGATCTTTCTAACCTTCCAGCAGGAATTTATCTACTGGAAGTATCGAATCAACAAACACGTGTTGTTGAGCGAATTGTAAAAAGATAAGTACATCTTTTTCGGTAAAACTTAGTCTTAAAGTGGGGATGCTTTCCAAGCATTCCCACTTTTTTTTGAAAAAAAATCAATCTGCTACAAACGTTTTCATGAACGACATTCGTAATCATTATAGAACACCTTAAATTCGACAATAATTAACCGTAGTTTCCTTTGGGTATAGACGTAAATGAATCGCTAATTGGAGAGTGTCTGAAAAATTCAAGACAGGCTCAGAAACAACTGTACAAGAGTTGTTTCAATTCTCTGATACATGTTTGTATGCGGTATACGAATAGCGATTACGATGCCAGAGCCTTGTTCAACAATGGTTTTTTGAAGATCTGTCAGAACCTGAAGAAATACAAAACGGAAGTCCCTTTTCACATTTGGGCCAAACGTGTACTAATCAATTCAATTATTGATGAGTATCGAAAGAATAAAAAGTATAGAGAAATTATTACCATGAAGGAACATGACTTCGAACTGGAGCATCAATCTTCATACAGCAATAATGATATTTTAAAAGAACATGAAACTGAAAATGCAGCATACCTATTAAGAGAGTTACCTGAGACGACACGAAAAGTATTGAACCTTTATATTTTCGATGGGTACAATCATCGCGAGATAGGTGAGATTCTTCACATATCAGAGAATACGTCAAGGTGGCACCTGCATAATGGAAAAATGCGACTAAAAACACTGTTGGAAAAAAGAAAGCCAAGGAAATCTATGAACGTGGCGATATGACAGATTGGAATGATGACATAGAGAAAAAGATCGTTGAGGACAGCGAGAAAATGGGAATGACCTTCAAGGAAGAATTCTGGAATGAGATGGAAACTATTCTGGATGAAAATGAAGCGATTATACCTATTGCTCCGATATCTGGGAATGATCATTTGGATGCTTTTGACGAAGGTCCATTCCGCGAGGAATATTGGGATGAGATGAGCCTTATTCTTGATCAGGAAGATCGTAGAAGACGTCGTGCCATGATCCTACGATGGGGAGCGGATATCGCTGCTATTCTGTTGCTCACGTTCGTATTGTTCAAACCAACAACGTCCATTATTTCAAATTCAAAAAATCAGACGCTCACAGCTAAAGAAAATAAACTAGAAAACAGGTCATTAACGGATAAACCAACAAGTGATGAGCTCACGTCAACATCTCCAACTAATACTCTGACTGAGCAACTAGAAAACAACACCTTTCATTCTGTTCAAATTACTCCCCCCGAGTCTACGGATAATGCCGAACTTGTGTTGAGCAGAATGGAAACAGTTGTTGATTCTCCGGATCCAATGACTCCGAAGGAAACTACCTTATTGTATTCTCTTGAAAATGAAGAAACATTAAAGAGTATCAATGATTTGGATCCAAAGGATGTACGAATGATTGGATTCTTTCATCCTGAAATTAGCCAGTTGGAAAGTCATGAGCTCAACAAGGAACGACTTCCAAGAATGCGCATTCGCCCGTTGAGTATTCGCTTAGTGGCAGCAACAAATGCGGCCCTGGCACCGAAAGGGAACGTATCGGATGCATCACGAGTTGGGTCTAGCAACCTCGTGGGAATTGAATTAATGAAACATCAAGTGAATTGGTCTTACAGTTTCGGAATCAACATAGCTCACCGAACTGGATTAAATCATGAATTATTGCTGACGAGGTCTACGTACGGAGCTCGTTTGTATAGAGAATACCAATCGGTCAACTATAAGAGCATAGGTTCGATTGGAATACCTGTGGGAGTGAATTATCATCTTCGGCGAAATGTTTTTGGTATTAGAATTATGCCGACCTGGAATGTGATGGTCAATTCTACATACCACAGGTATACTAATTATAATGCACAGGAACTTCTTGTGAAAAACAACTACGGTATCAAGGAAGGAATCAACACCTTCGATATGCGATTGCGATTGATGTATGAGCGCCGAATTACGGAACGACTTGCATTGGGAGTAAATCTTTCGACTGGATTCTTCAATCAAATTGATCAGACCTTAATTCCCGATACGAAAGGATTAAAAGAATACTCGATTGGCCTAAATGCCAGTTATACTATATTGAATTTCTAACATGAAAACGTCACTTTACATATCGTTAGTTTCTGCCTTTATTGTGGCCGCAGGTTGTCAGAAGGTAGAATTACAACCCACTACTCCACCCACCAGTGATTCTCCGGTTTTCCACGCTTCTATTCTGGTAGATGGAGACAGTAGTTCTATGGAGGTAGGAGAAAATATTCACTTGACAACCGATCATGAAATTATTGGGATCGGCTCTTATTTCAGCACTTCTTTTACTGATCTTTCTGGAAATGACCTGTTAAGCTTTGAATTCGGGATGCTTACTCCGCTCAACTCAACATCACTTTCTAGTCTCGTGAACTTCGGATCACTCACGTGTGATTACGAATTGGATGTGAACGACTTGTTTACAAACCTGCCATTTGCTGTGTACAGCTGGGAAGTAGATGGTACGCCTTACTTCAATTCAAACGGACATATTACTGAATTCGGTGAGCACGATGTGTCATTTTACGCAACTCTAGCCGATGGCTCTGAAATTACCTTACATGATAAAGTAATAGTCGGTGGATTAGAAACGGATGAACCGGAAATCCTCATTAGCTCAATTGGAGCAACAGAATATCTTTGCTTCACAAATAATCTTCCTCCCAATGTTGACGCTATCAGTTGGGAACTCCACTATGGGAATGGAATTATTATGACTTCTAATGACTCCGTTTTTCATATTGTCACGACCATGCCAATGGAAAATTTTACTGTTATCTGTAATTATTACAGCAATGGAGAATTGGTCAACTATTATTCAACGATGTATGCAAGTCCACTTTTCCCTGCTGCAGGATATGTAGATTTTGGGAATGCGATCATCAATATTGAAAACGCGGCGCTTCCTATGAATCCACAAGGGAAAATAACATACAATCACAACGGAACGCTTTACTCGACTCAAGACAATACGATTTCTACTTTTTTGATGAGTAATATGGACATGTTCATTGATGAATATACGAATGAAACATACTTCAAAGGGCAATTGCAATTTGGATCTTATTTATACAGTGCTTCAGGAGACTCCATCTACGTGGAGATCTCTTCAGAAATCGGTTTTTCGGATGTTCCTAATTAGCAGTTCTAGATATACTATCCGTTAAAACGTACGGCACAAAACGATGTGTCGGACAAACATAATCTCCACAGAGGTTAATATCTTCATAAAGAAAGCGAATATAGTAGTAGTGCGATGTTCGTAAGGGAGGAGTTGAGAGCCTCCTCCCTTTTCTTTTTATTTCTAATCAACTTTATTATCACGCCGTTGCAAACATTGCTCGGATTCCGAAATTGGGTGCGGTAATTCCTCCTAATCTAGTTTAACGCTACTGCTTACTTCTGATTACACCTTCCCCAGCGATCCTGAAAAACTGGTCATAAGAAATTGGATAGCCTGAAATGGCATCTACAATTGTTCCTTGAAGATTTCATGCATCAGTTTCATCTCTTCGTGACAAAAAAAATCAGCCTTGAAGCGATCTACTAAAACCAAACGAACACTAGAAGTATCTTTGAGTAACTACTTGGATAACACATCCAAACTTAATTTAACACTTAAAATCAAGAACTTATGAAACGTAAAAAACCCTTAGCCGTAAGAATTGCCGCACTTATCGGTATCACGGTATTACTTCAGAGTTGTACAACTTTTGGAAATTCTGTCTCAACTGCTCCTAGTAACTCGAGTCACGCTTCAACCATGGAATCCACTTCTGTCAATTTCCTAATTCAGAGCTCTCAACCTGAGCAAGAACCACGAGATGTACTAAATAAAAAGTGCTGTAAATCAGGCTTCATCGTAGCCGATTCAATTTGCATATCGTCCGCAACTAACAACACGAAAAAACTAAGCATCACAGGGTATACCACATCCGATTCTTTAACATATGATAAGGTTCCTGCTAATTATCCAGGATGGCACACCTGCTCAGGAATCCTACTAGACAATGACGCCAGTGTACAACAAGTTTCGGCATACTTCAATGAACAAGGTGGTATTTCGGTCTTCGGATACCTTCCAAGTATCAAAACCTCTGACTCTGCAGACGAATCACCTCAAGTCTATACTTACAACAAGGGAAAAAGCAACGATACACTTTTCGTTGTCGTTACTCACGGTCAGGATACTACGTACAATAGCAATTATATCAATTTCGATATTACAACAGATCATAAAAAAAACAATGTCGAACTCTTCTTAATTTCTGACGACCCTAAAACTTCTCGGGGAACGGTAACAACAGTCCAGAATAATAATATACCTCCTAAACTTTCGAGAAAAAGACGCTAGAATTAACCAATTGTCATTACAAAAAGAAAAGTCGTTTATTTATAGGTACAAGTAAACGACTTTTCTATGCATGCCCGAACCACTATTTTTTTCGTTTCAACCACTGTCATTTTGCTCCTCACCTTTCTACCTTCATACGGACAAACTGAGGCGGTAATGGCTAAAGTCAAGTCAGACTTTAAAAAGTTTCCCAAATCCATCAGAAACGATGTCAATTTCAAGAAGGCTCATTCGTACTATCTTTTAAAAGAACACGATTCAACTTTGTTGTATGCGCATAACTTTCTGAGCTCTCGACGGTCAAAAGATCTCTATTCGCAATACTGTCATTACTTCAGAGGGACTAGTTTTCAAGGCAAAAAACTCGATAAAGAAGCACGAAAGGAATATGAAACTATCCGTCCTTCTTTCCCATTCTACCATTCTGTTCGCTCAAAATTAGGAGCAATTGCCTTAGAGGATCATAGATTTTCGGATGCACTGGATTATTACCTCGAAGTAGAAGAACTTCCTAAACACACACTCAAGTACTTTGAAATGGACATAATGTATCACGATATTGGCTTGTGTTATTTGCACCTGGAGAATTACGAAGAATCGGAAGACTACCTCTTAAAAAGCCTTC
>JBGCDF010000220.1:0-13431 GCA_045105095.1 Crocinitomicaceae bacterium
TGCCTGATGGTATTGATGGGCAAATCAGGAATACATCTGGACAAATCGTAAGGCATTTGAAAACTGGTCAACTCAAAGACTTGTCGGATTTGGAGTCTGGAATGTACTATGTGACATTAACATACAACTCTTCAGTTATTACGCGGAAATTGATCAAGTATTAAACCGCGACGATTTACTGATCGGCTGCCTCGTCGAAGCTCCAGACCATGGTATTTCCTTCGACTAGCATTTTGATTAATCCAACCTGAAATACTTCTTTCTTCAAAGGACGTTTAAGTCTTAGCTCCAGTGAGTTTATCAAAACTGTATTGATTTTATCTTTAAAAATAAGCGTGATTCTTTCTAACCCATTATCAAATGATATCGTGTCGGTTGCCCTTTCTATTACCGAATACCCAACAGCCTTAAAGAAAGCTATTGCTCTGTCAGAGTCGGCTGAAGGAATGGTATACGTGACCCCAACCAGGTCATCAAATAAGTAGTTTCTAGAAGAATCGGATTCCGCTTGACTATTGTAATCAAAAGGCTCGAATGTCATTCCTTCTTCAAACTCTTTCTTAGTCCAGGTTTCATATTGCAGTTGATTCATTTCCCACACCTGGAATGGAGACAGCTCATCATTTAATTCACAGGATAAGGTTTTGAAATAATCGTTCTCATCAAACTGAATATAGGCAGAATCGTAGGTCAATGATGCAAAATGCCCCGACTTCATGGAAGCATAACACGTCCAATTCTCCCCTACTTCCAGCGTCTCTTCCTTCATACTATTTTGATGGAATATCTCCAGATAATTATTCTCTCCAATGATGTAGAGTCCTTCCCAATATTTCAGTTTCTTCTGATCCGAATACCATATCTCGGATTGCATATCGCAAAGAGAGGCATATGCCGCTGAATCGACCACAAGCATTAGGTGATTTAACCGAATTAGAGATTCTTGTTGCGCATAACTTCTTCCCATGTAACATACCACAAGAATCAGCAAGATGTATTTCATGAAAGACAAACGATGTGCAAAGGAATATATTATTATCCTAATTTCTTCATCGGATATTTCGCAACCTAAGCTTTTAGCTCTTTCAACTTTTCTTGATTTGTCTGTTTCGAAAACTTCGCACGTAGCAACGCTAATTTTGGATGAATATAGGTTTTGCAAAAGGCATTATCGCGTCTCGAATAGAGATAATTCTGATACTCCTCTGTATTCAGCTTGAAGGTGTGAAACGGAAGTACTTGTGTGATAATCTTCTTGTCAAAATCCTTCTGAAACATTTCAATTGTGCGCAATGCGTCCTTTCCTTGCAACGGGGAAAATGCGTAGATCGCCGATCTATACTTCTCTCTAAAACTATGATTTGAAGTAGATGCATGCGTATGTAAATGAATTTCAATCAGTTCTTCCAGAGAAATACTTGTCTCGTCGAAAGAAACAATGACTGCCTCAGAAAAAGCACTGTTCTCTCCTTCCGATGCAATCCATCCTTGCTGTACTTCTATCACTCCCAAAAGTGATTGAAATACTCCTTCCGTGCACCAATGGCACCCGCCTCCAAATCCGATTTTTACCATACCTGAATAAAGATTGGTGTTAGACGAAGTGATTTCTCAGCCAGGTCTTTTCAATTCTCAATCCAGAAAAGTTCCGAATCGTTCAAAGTGACAAGTATATCCGTTTGGGTATTTAACCAAGTAGTCTTGATGCGATTCTTCCGCTGGCCAGAATGTTGTATACGGTTCCAAGGTCGTTACCGCCGTTCCATTCCACCTTCCAGATGCATTCACTAATTCTATGATTTCCTCTGAGATTTGCTTTTCCTCTTCATTCTGAAAGAAAATTGCGGATCGATAGCTAGAACCGCGATCATTTCCTTGTTGATCAACCGTCCTTGGGTCGTGAATGCGGTAGAAATAATCCAAAATTTCTCTGAAATTTGTCTCGTCCGGATTGTATACCAGTTCTATTCCTTCGGCGTGACCTGGATGATATTTGTAGGTTGGATTGTCATTTTCTCCTCCGATGTATCCTACTTCTGTATCGACAATCCCCTTTTGGTTTCTGAAGAGGTCTTCCATTCCCCAGAAGCAACCTCCAGCGATGTACGCTTTTTTGTAATTGTTCATTTTCCTTACTCCTTATTTTAATCTGTTCTATTATCTCTACTGCGCATCTTTAACGATGTCTATTGATTCTGAATTGACGCAATACCGTAAACCACTCGGTTCAGGTCCATCAGGAAACACATGCCCAAGATGTCCATCACAGTTATTACACATCACCTCCACTCGAATCATCCCATGGGATTTGTCCTTTTCGTACTTAATCGCATTTTCCCGAATCGGTTGTGTAAAACTGGGCCAACCTGAATCAGAGTTAAATTTAATAGAAGAATCGAATAATTCATTTTCACAACAAATACATTTGTACTTTCCTGCATCATGAGCATGACAAAAAGCTCCCGAACCTGCTCTTTCTGTTCCTTTTTGACGCGTAATCCAAAATTGCTCAGGGCTTAATATTTTCTTCCATTCCTCCTCCGATTTTTCAATGCGTCGATCGGGAGTCGGATTCCCACGATTTGCATATTTGATTATGCTATTCCAGTTAATCATATCCATGTTATGTAGACGTTATTGTATTGAACTTTCATACATTTCTCAGACAAATCTTTGAATGACCTTAGTCGAGGCAACTTCATCTTTCCCCAAGGTAAGAAAGAATCTTTGCTGCAGCAGTTCAGCTATTCCAAAGCTAAAAAAATCAGATCAGTTAGAATAACACATTAACGAATTTTGATCGAAACATTAGGTACATTTAGACGAATGAGAATTAAGCGCTACGTACTATGTCAAAAACAAAGTTTGGAACATTCGATGATTTACTAGCCATTACCGCAGAAGAACTTCAACCGATCATCATTCGATTAAGAGATATCATTTTTGAAGTCGACCCGAATACGTGTGAAGTTGTTCGATTGGGCGACAGAGCAGCCACTTTTGGCGTTGGTCCGAAAAAGATGTTGGAGGGATACGCGTACATCATGCCACATAAAAAATGGATCAACCTGGGATTCTTCAAAGGAGCACTGTTAGCAGATAAAAGCGACTTGATGGAAGGTACAGGGAAGAGCTTGCGTCACATCAAAGTTCATCGTTTAGATGACGCTAATCAGTCGGAGATCAAAAAACTGGTGACTTTGGCCTTAGAAGAACGAAAATCAGCTTTAAGCGAAAAATGAACAGACCTGTCTGTTTTATCATGAAATTGAATGCGCTAAAGATCGCAAACACCTGTGTTTAAGCTCTTATCCAGATTCGAAGGAGATGTGTACTTTTCGGTTTTGTCACCGATGATAGAATCATTAAGACTTCCTCAACGTAATCACCGTAATCTCAGGGTGAATGCCTACTCGACCAGCAAACCCTATCCAACCCATACCTCTGTTAATGTACAAGTATTGATCTCTTTCTTGATACAAATCTGCCCATCGTTTATAGATATATTGACCAGGACTCCACTTAAAGTTTCCAATTTCGACGCCCATTTGTGTTCCGTGCGTATGACCTGAAAGCGTTAAATGAACATGCTTATCATGGTCCTTTACCTTGTCTTCCCAGTGCGTTGGATCATGCGACATCAAAATGGAGAATTCATCTTCTTTCGTTCCGATAATTGCTTTATCGAAATCACCTTCCTGAATGAAACCATGTCCCCAATTTTCTACGCCGATTAAGCGTATCGATTCTCCATTTTTTTCAATCGTGCAGTTTTCATTCATCAAAAGACGGAAGTCTGATACTTTGTGATAATTTTTTAGTGAGTTGAAGTTCTCAACCTTGGCTGCTTCTGAAGGAAATAAGCCTCTGTCGCGAGAGTAATCATGATTCCCCAGAATAGAAAACTTCCCATGTTTCGCCTTGAGGCCTTTCAATAATGGAACATAGGGTTTCACCTCATCGGCCAAATCATTGACTAAATCACCGGTGAATAGAATTACATCTGCCTGTTGCTCTTGTATCATATCGAATGCTCCCTTAACGGCGTCGTATGAATCAAAGCTCCCTGAATGCATATCTGAAAATTGCAGGATGCGGAATCCATCGAATTCTTTGGGTAAATCAGGGAATTTGAGTGTCTTGTTCCTGACGTGAAATGCATACTTCCCAAAGGTGATCCCCTTCATGAACCCCAGAAATGGAATACCCGCCACGACGAGTCCTGTAGTTTTGATAAATCGTCGTCTATCTTGATCATGTTCACGGTTTTCCTTTTTCCTATCTCGGACATACATTATGAGATCTCGAATATCATCTACCAAGAAAAAGGGAACAACAATTAACTCGCAGATGAACACTGAAATCATAAAGGCGATGGTGAAGTTCTGAATAAAGTGCAAGTTTATCATTCCATCTTTAAAGGAAAGGATCATTGTGGGGATACCAATGACCAGCGAGCCAACAGAAATAACGAAATAGACAATTCGCCATTGTTTACTCCATAACTGACGAATCCCTCTGAGGATATACAGCTTCAACAGAAGTATGATCAGAATAACTATGATTAAAACAATCCAAAAACTCATCTTTTCATTTTAAAACAATATACACTTCAGACGTTTTTCTTATCAAGTCCTTTCAATTCAATGCCTTGCAATGAGTTTCTGGGAACTTGAGCATATGACGAAGTAGTAGAAGCCTACATTAAGATTCCCTTCTTAGCCTCGATATCTGATGGTAGATCCGTTTCTTCCAACATCTCGCGTAGGTCGATTTCGATAATCCTGCAGAGTGATAACATTGGAATATCATTCGCCATTCCTTGAAATGGGTTCTCACTGTAATCTGCGATACCTTCCATCATAAGAAACACCCATCCGATGAGCGCTGTAACTGGAATGGAGGTCCAAAATGCCCATTCTCCCATACCTTGAAGAGCTGGCATCATACTAAAAGGCAACAGTGAAATAAGAATAAAAACAAATATTCTACTCATGTTAGCGTATTGACGGGGCAAAGGAAATTTCTTGATTCGCTCATTTTTTCCCTGAAGTGCGTAGAAACCTCTCAACACTGTAACCATTTCCATGTGTCGGAAGTCATCAATTAACCCTCTTTCTCTTAAATCTAGAATATCGCGCGATTGTTCGTTGATTATTTGTGTTGCCGTATTCTTGTAGTTGATCAATCTATCATGTTCTTCTTTGGGCAGAAAACATTCCAGGTTAACTTTTGTAGCTTCGTCTGCAATCAACCCAATTCCGAAATTATCCTGATAGTATTTTGCGACTTTCCCTGTACGTTTACCTTGGCTCACGTGCTCCCAGGGAGCAGGAATAAGCAATTGACTTCTATGCGCATATAGCCAACCAACATGACGGTACATCAAGCGCTCTTTTATTTTGTGCAACTCTTCTTCGCTGAGTTTTTCATCGGTAAATTGATTCGTAATATATCCATCGACCATCATTCCCCATGTTCGACTATCGTTTACAATTCCTCCCCAAATCTTGCGAGCTTCCCACATTCTATCATAAGCCTGATTGTTCTTGAAGCCAACATAGAAGGCCACAGCGGTCGCAATCACAGAAACGGGTAACCATGGAATTTCAAACTTGACAATATCAAATGCATATAACGTTGCAACTCCTCCAGAAAACGCAAGCAACCACACAATATTGAACCATGTCCATGTAATGATCGTTTTCGCACTAATTGATCTTTCTACTATCATGCGCTTTACATTAAGGTGTTATCATGTGCCTGAACCGGATCTGGCAATTCAGTTTCTCTGAGCATTTCCCGTAAATCAATTTCTATCGTTCTACAAAGCGATAACATTGGGACATCCCACATGACACCTTGAAAGGGGTTTTCAGAGAAATCACCCACTACCTCCATCATAAAATAGACCCATGCGATTAGGATTGTAACTGGAACGCCAATGAAAAGACCATAATCGCCTGCCTCAGCCATTAATGCAGGTAACATACTGAATGGCAAAAGTGTCATGAAAATGAATACGAATATTCTACTCATATTCGCATATTGTCTTGGCAGTGGGAACTTCTTAATTCGTTCGTTCTTTCCTTGAAGGGTATAAAAGCTCTTGAGAACATTCTCCATTTCCATGTGGCGGAAATCATCAATCATTCCTTCTTCTCTCAATTGGGTTAGCACTCTTGACTGCTTATTAATGAGTTGTGTTGCCGAATTTTTATGTTTGGAAATGTGTTCAAACTCTTCAGATGACAGGAAATGCTCCATATCAACCTGACCATTTTCTCGATCAAATAAACCCGCACCTCTCTTTTGAACGGTTCTTTGTAAACTTTCTCCTCGCTTCGTTTTTTGACTCACATGCTCCCATGATGTAGGCACCAGAAGTTGTCTTCTGTGTTGATAAAGCCAGGCAATGTGCCGGTAAATTAATCCCTGCTTGATTTTATGTAGTTCTTCCTCGGTTTTATTAGTCTCCGCATGCAAATTGGAAACATAGCCATCAACCATCATTCCCCAGGTTCGGCTATCATTCACAATTCCTCCCCAAATTTTTCGCGCTTCCCACAAGCGATCGTACGATTGGTTGTTCTTGAAACCAACATAGAAGGCAACGGCTGTACCAATCACAGAAAGCGGAAGCCATGGAAGGTTTACTTTGATAATTTCAAAGTGATACAACACGGCAATCGCCACAGTAAAAAGGATCATTAAGCGTATACGAGAGAGTGTGAAGAGCAACGTTCGTGCGGTCACAAAATTTTTGGATACAATCATAAGGCTAATTCGTATAGAGTACTAAAATTAAGAAAATAGTGAAGAGCGAACCCTATTTACCCTGACTCCATTTCTTCATCTAGGAATCAATCACCTCCTCATTCTTACCATTCCCTATGGATAGCTGAACAAGCAAACCAACTAAAATCACCATGGCACAACCAATAAAGTTGTACATCAAATAACTTAATTCGATGAACTCGTAGGTCTTGAGGAGGTGTACTCCGAGTACTGTGATTTGCGCTACCAACCCTCCAACTAACGCAGCGGTAGCGTTCGTCTTTTTGAAGAATAGAGCCAATAAGAAAATCCCCAAAATTGTCCCATAGAACAGTGATCCAAGAATATTCACCAGTTGAATTAAATTCTCAAACATTCCTGCGGTGAGTGCAATCAGGATGGCGAGAAAGCCCCATGCGACTGTCAACATTTTACTCACACGAAGGTCTTTCTTTTCATCATCCGATTTCGACCAGAATTTCTTGTAGTAATCAATCGTTGTAGTGGCTGCGAGAGCGTTCAATTCGCCTGCCGTTGACGACATAGCTGCTGAGAAAATCACTGCGAGTAACAATCCAATTAATCCATGCGGAAGGTAATTGAGAATGAATGTCAAAAAGATGTAATCTGAGTCTTTTTCCTCAAACTCAGGATCGATTTTTTTCAAGGTCGCTTTATAGCTTGTACGCAATTCATTTTGCTGCTCTTGCAATTTTTCAATCGCAGTATTTTCGTCACTTTTTCCGGCTCCTTTGAACCCCTCCAACAATGCTTTTTTCTCTTCAAAAACAAGGTCGTATTCCGCTTCAATTTCTGCTAATTGTGCCTCCTCCTCCACAGACATTTCTATCGTAACCGGATTAAAAACGATCGGAGGTCTGTTGAATTGAAAAGAGACAAATACCATCACACCAACCAACAAAATGAAGAACTGCATCGGAATCTTCAATAGGCCGTTGAACATCAAGCCCATTCTGGATTCTTTCAATGATTTACCGCCTAAATAGCGTTGAACTTGCGATTGATCCGTTCCAAAATACGACACGAAAAGGAAGAAACCACCGGTTAAGCCTGACAGCAATGTATAGCGATTCCCAAGATCCGTGTCCAAATCAATTATCTCCATTTTACCAAGGGCCCCTGCGATATCCACTCCATCCATGAAGCCTATGTTCTCAGGGAAACTTCCCACCACGTAATACAACGCGAAGAACATTCCCGCCATGATGATTGCCATTTGCCATTTTTGGGTCAGAGAAACAGCTCTACTCCCACCAGAAACGGTGTAAATGATCACAAGACCACCAATTAGTAAACACGTCAATTGTAAGTTCCATCCAAGAATGGTTGAAAGAATAATCGAAGGAGCATAAATGGTAATTCCAGCAGCTAACCCGCGAGAAGCAAGAAACAGAAATGCCGTAAACGATCGGACTTTCACATCAAATCGTTGTTCTAAATACTGATAGGCCGTATATACTTTCAAGCGATAATAAACGGGTAGGAAGAAAATGGAAATAACAATCATTGCCAAAGGCAATCCGAAATAGAATTGTACGAATCCCATTCCGCTTTCGTAAGCCTGACCTGGAGTTGAGAGGAAGGTAATTGCACTAGCTTGAGTGGCCATAATGGACAATCCAATGGTCGCCCAATTTTCTGAATTATTTCCCTTTAGGTAACTCTGAAGATTACTGTTTTTTCGCGTCTTCCACGTACCATATCCCACGATTAACGCGAGTGTACCCATTAACACCATCCAATCGACTAGACTCATGCTCCGTAGGAATTAGTGATCCATAAATACGCAATAATCTGAGCAAGCAAAAACACCGCTAATCCAATATACCAGGCCTTCCAATTCGTATCGTCTTTTTCTTCGCTCATGGTTGGTAACTTAGAATATTGGCAAATAGACGGTAGGCGCCAATGACTCCATTTGGCAGTTCTCTAAAGAACGATATTCCCGAATAAACGAATTGGCCTTTTCCGTATTTAGCGACAATGAGTCCACCTTTTTGAGGATCTTCTCCCTTATCAGCCCAAGCAAATAATGGCGTGTAATTCTCATCCCAATTATTTGCGAAATACAAACCACGCTCTTGAACCCAGTGGTCAAAATCGGCCTGTGTAATTTCGTTGGGAGATGTCATTATTTGATGTTTCGGAGCTAAGAACGTCACCGCGGCATCTTCTTCTGTGACTCTGTTTCTAGATAATTCGAATGGAACAGGCCCAAACTTCTTTTCTCGAATTGCTCTCGAAGCAGTATTGTATTGCATAATCAAATTCCCTCCATCCTCAACGTAAGAGTGAAGACGATCTGTATAGTTGAATAATTCAGGATAGACATTATAGATTCTGATCCCAAGTACCACCGATTGATACTGACCAAAATCAATACTTGGAACATCACTTACCTCAAATAAATCGACTTCAAATCCAAGCTGCTCGATTGCCTGAGGAACTGCATCTTCTACCCCTTTGATATAGGCAATTTTACCTTTTCGAATCTTTGCATCCAGTACTTTGCAATCCATTACAGCTGGTCTAAACAGGGCTTGTGTCGGAATATGATCGTAAGCG
Source organism: Crocinitomicaceae bacterium (assembly GCA_045105095.1). GTDB lineage: Bacteria > Bacteroidota > Bacteroidia > Flavobacteriales_D > Crocinitomicaceae > UBA4466. Next base: position 9,364 of record JBGCDF010000220.1, read on the forward strand.
ATTTCTTTGTAGCTTTTAACCTCCGAGTCTCGCATTCCCTTCGCTTCGCTCGATATAGCTTTACCCGTAATTGCGATCGTTCCTTCCTCTGCGCCTTTGCCAGCTTCGACAGTAACTGTGAACCACTCTTCTGCGTGTTTTCCTTTCAATTGAACATCCAATTCGCTTGGGGTAACTGACCACCCCTCTGGTGAATTCAATGCCAAAAGTAGGTGCACATCCTCTTCAAAACTTTTGACCTTTATCCGAACTTCCTTCTTTTCTCCTGCTTTCAATAGCAACTGATCTTGCTCGAAGTTTGCTGCTATCTCAGGGGCGCTAATTAATGGTCGACGTCTTTCTCCATAGGATGGGTCACGCCATTTGTAGGTTGCAGGAATTATTAAGTCAAATGAATGACCGTCAACGAAAAATGTAAACTTTCCGAATACGCTTGGTTGATTTTCCGGTTCGCAAACATCACTCTCATTACTCACTGTAAACAACGTTGTAAATGGTGCATTAAGCCAATACGGATTGGTAATATTTCGAGGACCATAAGCCGATTTCAATTCGAGCTCAACCTGTTCGTTTGTGCGAAGCGTATCTCCCAACAATTTTGGTTCTTCGCCTGTATTCAATTCTACTTGCGACAAGCGAACATCGAAGTTCGAACGATTGAGAAAACGCGCTTTTAGAGGAACACTTTCCCCAAGTACGGTAGAAAATTCATTACCGAGCATTTCGACATGCAATCCCAAACAGTCACGAATAATGTCCTGACAACGTTCGATTTTCTCATCCATGATGAACGATCTAGGCATGTCCTTCATACTTTCTAGAATGTCAAGCAGTCTTGGAACATTCTTAGATAGATCCACAAAATCAAATGACTCAAGCGCCTCTTGAAAAGCTTGTTCCAGATGTGGATCACCCATTTTAGCCCATGACTCTTCCGATTTCTCAAAGAACGAATCCGTCAGCTTTTCACCTGCCATATGCTTGAAATACTCAACTCTGCTTCCACGTTCGATAATTGCACCAAAACCTTGACATTTGTGCTGGCTTCTGGCCAGCGTTCCAATCTCATTATAAGACATTCCCAAAAGCGGATTATATCCACCGATATCCGTAATTAAATAGTTCGGATCACCTTCAGCCATGTCTTTGATATTTTCATCCCACCAATACGATGTATTCCAGTAAAGCGAAGTACACTGCCATGTTCCATAGGTTTGAACCTGTGATGGAAGATATGATTCATCAGCTGCTTTATCGAAAGCTTCAATCGCCAAAAGCGCAGAGGCCGTATGGTGACCATGTCCTGCTCTTTCATCGGGTGGGAATCGCGTAACAATTACCTCCGGCTTGAATTTTCTGATGATGTATACCAAATCTTGAAGTAATATCTCTCTCCCCCACAATTCAAATGATTCTTCCGCAGATTTTGAATAGCCGAAATCAACGGCGCGAGAAAAGTACTGCTTTGCACCATCGTATGAACGTGCGGCTAACAATTCTTGAGTCCTCAAGACACCCAATTCTTCGCTCAATTCATTACCAATGAGGTTTTGACCTCCGTCGCCCCTAGTTAAAGAGAAGTAGGCTGTCTCAGCTTTTTCACCAAGAGAAAACCATGCTAAGGCTCGCGTATTTTCATCATCGGGATGCGCTGCAACATACAACACCCGTTTTAGGGAATGCAATTTCTGTAAATTGACGAAAATTTCTCCACTCCCGTCGTTGGCGAAAGAAGAGAAGGTAATTGTAGAAACAAATAGTAAGAATAATAATCTCAAGACGTCTTATGTTTAATTGTATTCAAATCTACTGAATTATTGTTGAACACGATTTAATTATCATTAAACACTTAATTCACAGAGGAATACGTAACATTTACTTGAATTCAACTAAGAATGAGTGCCTTATGAGCGTTAGATTCACTAATTTGGTCACTCGAAAATGAAAATTAACAACATGAAAAAAATAATGATTGCACTTGTGTGCTTGGGTAGTTTTTCCTTGAGTGCACAAATCGAAACGCCGCAACCGAGTCCGGCAGCAAAGACATGGCAGACAGTAGGACTTACTGAAGTAACAGTTGAATACTCGCGTCCAGCGAAAAGAGATCGTGTGATTTTTGGTGATCTTGTTCCTTACGACAAAATGTGGCGTACAGGTGCAAACAAAAACACGATGATTACAACGAGTGATGTTCTCATCTTTGGGAAAGATTCATTGGAAGCAGGAACGTATGCAATTTTCACAACTCCAAAAGCTGGAAAATCGTGGGATGTATATTTCTATACAGACACTGAAAACTGGGGTACTCCAGAAAAATGGAGTGATGATAATGTAGCTTTGAAAACAACAGCAATGGTAAGCAGAAACTCTGCGGCTACTGAATCATTCACAATTGGTATCGATAACGTAATGTCTGATGGTGCTGAGTTGAGTTTTTCATGGGATCAGATGAAAGCTTCTGTGGCATTTACTGTTCCAACAAAAGAAACGGTTATTGCTAACATTAATAGTATAATGAGCGGTCCAAGCGCAGGAGACTATTACAAAGCTGCAGATTTCTACCTATCAGAAAAAATGGAGATGCCAACAGCGTTGGAATACATCAATAAAGCATTAGAAATGCGTAAAGATCAGCCTTTCTGGTACTTGAGAAGAAAAGCATTGATTCAAGCAGAATTGGGAGATTACAAAAACGCAATCGAAACAGCTAAGCTATCAAAGGCTGCTGCGGAAAAAGCGAATTATGACAATTACGTTAAAATGAACACGGAATCCATTGAAGAATGGAGTAAGAAAGTTAAGTAATTGCTTAAAAAATAAATGGAGACCCACCTGGAACGGTGGGTTTTTTCATGCCTAAAATTTAGGGGCGTTTGTCCTTTTTCAATCTTGGGTCAACTGGTAGTTCGATAAACTCCATAACCTCAACTTTTCCGAAATCTTTGTAGAGAGGGTTGAGGATAATATTTGATTCTAAACCTACAATTGCTGAAGGAACCCTCAGTGCAAATGCATTTCTATCTCTGGCAATACGGGTAAAAACTGATGCGGTCTTTGACGAATAAGGATACTGATCCCATCTGGGTGGCAATGGATGTACATCTTCAATCACAAATGAATCGGGAAACTCAACCTTCGCAATCAAAATAGATTTGGGCAGATGTGCAATGTTTTTAGAATGTACGTAGTATTCCAAAAGTGCCAAAGCGATGCTTTCTGAGCAATAAACTGCACGAATTCCAATTTCATTCCATCTTCCACCTACTTTCTCGGCACCTATTCCAGAAAGAACAGAATCCTTGTACTTAGCATTGGCTATTCGGTAAACGACCATTAACTGTATACGTTATACTGTACTCTGATAATTTCATTTTGCACCATTTCAAAACCAAGGCTACTATCCAGTAAGTCAAAAGGAGTCTTGTCCCCAAGAGACTGAGAGGGAGTCATCAACCAATTTTTGAAATCTTCTTTAGAATCGAACACTTCGTAACCTAAGCCGAACAGCCGAGCAACTTCATAGATTCTTTCTGATGTTTCCTTACCGTATACCTTTTTCTTTTGCATGCTACTAATGGATGCAGGAAGAACGTTTTCGAATTCTTTTTCTGTTGAATTAATCTTGTGTATTAATTGTTTCCAATCAGACTTTTTTACGCCATGACGTATACGATCGATAACTTCCATCTGATACCCTGGCGCATCCTTTGGATTAATCACCACCCATGCTGGAGAGAACTCTTCAACCTTAGAAGGTTGAGTACTTTGAGTTGGATATGTTTTTAGCTTTTGACTCTGGTTCGATGTTGATCTTCTGTTCATAATTGTAATTTTACATTCAACCACCCATAAATATACAACAATTGTACCGGTATTCAAAACATTCTTCCTCAATCTCCCCCCAAATACTCCCTTGGTGTCTTACCTTTAATCTTCTTAAAAGCTCTGTTAAAGGTTGATTTCGAACTAAACCCTGCGTCGTAGGCATTCGAAAGAAGTGTGAAGTGCTTGCGTTTTTCATCTTGAGAAAGCTGAATAAACTCCTCAACCCGCAGGGCATTGATA
>JBGCDF010000221.1:0-16086 GCA_045105095.1 Crocinitomicaceae bacterium
AGCGCAAAGGGCATTTTTGAACACTTTTTGTGCCCAACCAAAAAGTGTTGAATCTTGTTTGGAAAAGAGAATATCGTAAATAAACTGTATGTTGTATTCAGAATGAAACATACATTTCTCCACAGGTTTTGACGTTGATCCCCCAAAGGTTCGAACTGAGGCGTTTACGACGAAAGCAGCGCAGCTAATCCCCCTCTCGAACGAAAAAAACTCGCTCAAGTTGATTCTCGTTCTACCAAATGTGTACTTAAGATGATTTTTTGATAGTCAACAACTCCCAAACCTTTTTCGCGAATAGCAATTTCATTCAAAAGAATCTGGACTGCTGTTTCTCCTAATTTATAATTCGGCTGATGAATTGTACTAAGTTTTGGTGTGATAATCTGAGCGATTTGTGAGTCACTGAAACCAACAATTTTAAGGTCATCAGGTATTGAAATACCTAAGTCATGAGCGGCCTGAACCGCTCCAACCCCAACTTGATCTGTAACAGCGAAAATTCCATCAGGCTTTAGATTATCTCCGCTGAAAAGTTCTTTCGTAAAAGTATATCCTTCTTCCAAGGTAACGTCCTTACATTCTTTAACTAAAACAGGTTCATACGGAATATTGTTGTCGCGCAAAGCCGATAAATATCCCTCAAATCTCGCTCTAGCATTCTGCGGATGTTCTGGACCACGAATGTGCGCTATGTGTTTACACCCTTTCTTGATAAGGTGCTCCGTTGCCAAATAGGCGCTCTGATGATCGTCAATTTTCACCTTGTTGCAATTGAAGGCGTTATTCACCTTGTCAAACATAACGATCGGAATCTCATGTTCCGTAAGAATATTAAAATGATCAGGGTCATCCGTTTCATTCGCTAGTGATACTATTACACCATCCACTTTCGCATTGTAGAGTAAGTTGACGTGTTTTTTCTCTAATGAGAGCTTGTTATTGCTAATCGTAATGACAATCCTATAACCATGCTTTTCAGCGTAATTCATTATTCCGTCAACAACATTGGAGAAGAAATAGGAAACGATTTCGGGAATAATTACGCCAATAGTATAGGATTTACTTTTACGAAGTGCTAGAGCCCTTAAATCTGGCTGATAATTCATTTTTTCAGCCAATTCACGAACAGCGATTTTCATTTTATCGCTGATATCCGGGTAGTCTTTCAACGCTTTCGAAACTGTTGTAACCGATGTATTCAGTTCCTTAGCAAGATCTTTTAAAGTAGTCCGTTTACCCATAATTAATATAATGATAGTAAAATTAAAACGATTTAGTTCGCTTGTTATTTAGAAAGAATCTAAATTGTATTAACGAAAACGTTAACGTTAAGGTTTTCGTTGCGTATGGCTGGAGTTTGGTATTGTATTTCTGAAACAAACACAATACTTTGTTGAAGCTTTCAGGGAGAAAGACTATCAATTCATTATGAATTAAACTACTTAAAATGAAAACAAATCATACGAAAATTGTACATCACTTAAAGCTGTTCGTATTTGGTTCAATTCTGACCTTATTTGCGACTTCAAGTGCTTTTTCACAAACAACCATTAGTGGTATTGTGACCGATGAAAATAATGAAACAATACCTGGGGTGGGAGTGCTCATCGAAGGAACGAATGTCGGCGCTTACACTGAAGAGGACGGATCATATTCCATCAAAACTGACTTAACAGGAAAGAGAACCCTTCGTTTTTCATTCTTAGAATTCACAACGGAGACAAGAGAGGTTGATTTAAACGGCAGCAGCATTAAATTAAATGTCACGATGAAAAGTGATGTAATGGAGTTGAATTCAGTCGTAGTGACTGGTGTAACGAATCCAAAGTCTAAACTAGAGTCAAGTATTTCCTTGACGACCTTGGACCCTGAAATGATTGAAAAATCAGCACCGAGAACAACCGCCGAAGTACTTCGAACGATTCCGGGATTGAAAGCGGAAGCTTCTGCAGGAGATGGAAATACGAACATCACGGTAAGAGGTGTTCCAATTTCTGCAGGTGGATCGCGTTACCTTCAAATCCAAGAAGATGGTTTGCCTCTATTAATGTATGGTGACATCGCTTTTGGTACGCAAGATCAGTTTTTAAGACTTGATCAAACAGTAGGGCGAGTTGAGGCTCTTCGTGGAGGCTCAGCATCAATCCTTACAAGTAATGGACCTGCTGGAATCGTTAACTTTATTTCGAAAACAGGTGCTCAAGAAGGAGGTATGATCGGAACATCAATGGGGGTTGATTACCGCTCTTTTAGAACAGACTTCAATTATGGTGCGCCAATTAACAAAACACTTTCTTACAACATTGGAGGTTTCTACAGACTTGGAGAAGGTGGTAGAGCTGCTAACCATAACGTAAATAATGGAGGACAAATCAAAGCAAACCTTACGAAACGTTTCGATAAAGGATATGTTCGTCTTTACGGAAAGTTCTTGAATGATAGAACTGCAGCTTACATGCCAATGCCAATCGCGGTAAGTGGAACAAATGAAAATCCTACTTGGGAATCAGTGAATGGTTTCAGTGCGGTTAATAATGGACTTCAATCGCCATTCTTCCAACAGAGTTACGGATACGGTCCAGATGGAAACTTAAGAAAGTCTGATATTGCCGATGGTATTCATACAAAATCAAATTCAATTGGAGCTTCAATGAGCTTCGATCTTGGAAACGGTTGGAAACTAACAAACAATTCTCGTTACACGAACAATTCAGGTCGATTTGTAGCGCCATTTACAGCGCAGGTTGACAGCACGAATAACTTAATGAACGAGATTCTTATTGCAAATGGCGACACTACTGCTGCAGGTGGAGCGCTTCCATATTCTATCAATCAGGTTGCTTCAGGTGATACAATTGACAATACGGCAAACGGAATCGCTCAGCGAATTCACTTGTTCGATGTGGAATTAGAAAACTTTAGCAACTTCATGAGTGATACTCGATTGGCGAAAGATTTTGGAGATCTTGAGGTAAGCGCAGGTGTATTTAAAGGAAACCAAAATGTTGAAATGTCATGGTTGTGGAATTCATTCATTTCTGAAGTTGGCGAAAATGCTGAGTTGTTGAATATCAACGCTGCAGGGAATGACTTAACAACAAACGGTCAAATTGGATACGGGGTACCTTACTGGGGTAACTGTTGTACAGGTAAATACGATCTCAATTTTGATATCACTGCACCTTACGCAAATGTGGGGTACGAAACTGGAGATTTATCCATTGAAGCTGGAGCTCGTTACGATTTTGTGAACGTAAACGGAACGGTTTCACCAAGTATGCAATTGGCAAACATTGATGTAAACGGAAATGGAACGATTGATGCTCCAGAGCAAAGTGTTTCTGTTGTTGACAATTCAAATGCAAAAGTGGTAGATTACAACTACGGATATTTATCGTATTCTGCAGGTGTTAACTATAAGCTAGATGCCACAAGTGCTATCTACGCTCGTTACAGCCAAGGTTACGTAGGTAATGCAGAAAGAGCTACATGGCACCAAGGAGGTCCATATTTGGAGAATCAAACTCCGAAGAACTCATTGGCACAGGCGGAACTTGGATACAAGAAAATGTTCAAAAAGATTGGTTTATCTGCAACTGCGTTCTATGCTAACACACAGGAAGAGGCTGGCGTTGAAGCAACAACGCAAAAGGTTTTGAGCAACGATTACCGTTCATTGGGTGTGGAGTTTGAAGCTAGCGCGAAGTTCGGAGGTTTCGATATGAGAGGATCAGCAACGTTCGTAGATGCTCAAATTGTTGGAAACAACGACACAATTAATATTGGCAATACACCAAGAAGACAGCCAGCATTGTCATACAGCTTCATTCCATCATACACGTTTGAAGGAGGTCACAGAATTTCATTGAGTGTTCTTGGTCAGACAAAAGCGTATGCACAAGATGATAACCGTTTAGTGATGCCAGGTTACGCAATTTTAAACGCGGTGGTTTCTTTAAACATCAAGAAAGACATTCGATTTGTATTAAGTGCAAACAATCTCTTGAACACGATCGGAATTACTGAGTCAGAAGAAGGATCAATCATGGAAGGACAAACAAACTTCATCCGTGCAAGATCGATCACCGGACGTACAATTTCGGCAGGAATTAATTTTAGATTCTAAGAGGAATCAAAGAAAAATAGATTTTAAATCAATAAAGAGTTAATTATTTCGGTAATTAACTCTTTATTTTAGATATCTGATACATTGAAAAATAAGGTTCAACTAATTACATATGTAGATCGTTTTGGAGGAGGGAACTTTAGCCAGCTTCACTTTATTTTGAAAGAAAAATTTCAAGATTGCTTCGGTGGAGGGGTTCACTTACTTCCCTTTTTCTCGAATATTGATGGCGCAGATGCAGGGTACGACCCGATCAATCACAGGGAAGTTGATAAGCGTTTAGGAGATTGGGACGATGTTCGCGAATTGACCACCGATTTTGACGTGGTGGTTGATTTAATCGTTAATCATATTTCTGATAAATCCATGGAGTTTTTGGATGTGGAAGAAAACGGAAAAGATTCGAAATACTTCGATTTATTTCTCACAAAAGACAAAGTTTTTAAAAATGGCATCACTCAAGAAGCCGTTGAGAAAATTTATCGACCTCGACCTAACAGTCCGTTTTCTTTGAGAAGATTGAATAATGGCGAAAGCCACGAATTTTGGACAACATTTAGTGAAAACCAAATCGACATAGATGTCGAAAGTCCACAAGGAAAAGAATACTTAAAGTCAATCATTGAACTATTTGCGAACGCTGGAATAAAAATGATTCGACTGGATGCAATTGGTTACTGCATAAAAAGGGCTGAAACATCTTGCTTCATGCTCGAAGAAAATATGACATACATTGAGGAACTTACGAAGCTCACTCATAGCTATGGAATGGAGACATTGGCTGAAATTCACGCGCATTACGAGACGCAACTTGATATAGCGAAACGCGTAGATTATGTCTATGACTTCGCACTTCCTCCGCTCATTTTGTACACCATCTTCTCTAAGAATGTCGTACGATTGAAGCAATGGTTGGCCGTGAGTCCACATAATTGTATTACGGTGCTCGATACGCACGATGGAATTGGAGTAATTGACGTTGCTTCGTTTCAGGGCAAAGCGGGAATGCTATCTGATGGTGAAATTGAAGAATTGGTAGAAACCATCCATCGAAATTCAAATGAAACCAGTAAAAAAGCAACAGGAAACGCGGCTTCCAATCTGGATATTTATCAGGTGAATTGTACATTTTATGAGGCGCTAGGGAAGCAAGATAATTTGTACCTTATCGCTCGAGCAATACAGTTTTTCTGCCCAGGAATTCCACAAGTTTACTACGGTGGACTGCTGGCGTTGGAAAATGACATGGACCTGCTGGAAAAAACAAAAGTAGGAAGAGATATCAATCGAAGCTATTTGGATTTTGAGGATATGGACCGACTGATTGAAAAACCAATTGTTCAACAATTACTTCATCTAATCAAGTTTAGAAATACACACCCTTCATTTAATGGGAAATTCTATATGATGAAAGGGGAAGAAGGACACCTCAACATGAGATGGAAAAACAATAGCGATTGGTCTGAATTGGATATCGATTTAGATACCCAGAAAATGCAAATAAAATATTCAACTGGAGCGAACGCTCAGGAAGAGCTCTTTTCAAACAATAATCGATGCGTACTAAACGGAAATTAAATTTCATTAGTATTCTGAACATGAATGTCGGATTTTTTGGCATTCAATTCAGTTTTGGACTCCAACAAAGTAATATGAGTCCAATCTACAGTTATTTGGGTGCCGATCCCGAAAACTTAGCGATACTCTGGCTGGCTGGACCAATCACGGGCCTAGTCGTTCAGCCAATTATTGGCGCAATGAGTGACGGGACATGGTCACCACGTTTTGGACGAAGAAAACCTTACTTTCTCGTAGGAGCTATTCTTGCGAGTATCGCCTTGATCGCGATGCCCTATTCTAGTTCAGTATGGATGGCTGCAAGTCTCCTTTGGATTTTGGATGCGGCGAATAATATTGCCATGGAGCCTTATCGCGCGCTCGTAACAGACGTATTGCCTGAGAAACAGCACTCTCTGGGCTTTTTGATGCAAAGCTTCTTTACAGGGCTGGGAACAACTTTAGCGAATTTCTCACCTGCAATTCTGGCTTCTTTAGGTTGGTTGTCCCTCACAGATCGAATGGACAATGGAATTCCCACATTTACCTATTGGGCGTTTGGGATTGGTGCTTTCGCTTCCATTGCAACTGTTCTTTATTCGGTCTTAACGACGAAAGAACATCCTCCCACCGAGGAAGAATTGGCCAAGATCAGAGCAGAACGGGAAAAGGGAAGTGTTTTGAAACGAACATTTCATGAGGTTAAAATTGCCTTCAAAGAAATGCCCTTAACAATGAAGTACTTGATTCCAGTGCAGTTTTTCACCTGGTTCGGAATGTTTTGCTATTGGCAATACATCACGCTCGCATTATCTTCTTCGTTATACGATACAGTTGACCCAGCTTCAGAGGGTTTTCCTTTGGCGCAAGCGATCACAGGAAACATGAATGGAGGTTACAATATCGTTTGCTTCTTGGTCGCTTTTTTACTGGTTCCAGTAGCGAATAAATTAGGTGCGAAAAAGGTTCATTTTCTCTGTCTGATGGCCGGAGGAATAGGACTCATATCATTACCTTTCTTAAGTGCAGATGCCATTTTGTTCTCGATTCCAAACATTTTTGGCGAAGGTTCGTTTGACATTGCGCAAATTTACCTGATCTCATTTGGTTTAGGACTTGCTTGGGCTTCAATGCTCGCAATACCCTACAAAATTTTGGCAGGTTCGATTCCTGCAAGTAAGACAGGAGTGTACATGGGTATTTTTAATATGTTCATTGTTGTACCGATGATCATCCAAATTTTCGTTGTTCAATATTTCTTGTATGACGCGCTGGGAAGCAATCCTGTGAACATTATCATTGTCGCTGGGATATGTCTCATACTAGCGGCTTTTTTCACCTTGATTATCAAAGACAAATTAAAAGAACTATACTGATGAAAATTGTGGCATTTGGGGAAGTTTTGTGGGACATTATTGAGGGAGTCCCACATTTGGGAGGAGCACCATTGAATTTCGCTGCACATTCAGTGCAATGTGGAATGGGTGCAGCGATTCTTTCAGCATATGGAAGAGATGAACTTGGTGAGAGGGTTTTTCGCGAAATAGAAGATTTGAATGTTGATACCAGGCTGCTTCAACCTTCCGAATACGACACAGGAACGGTAGATGTTCTACTCGAGGATGGAATCCCAACATATGTGATCAATGAAAATGTAGCGTACGATTTCATCGATGTCAGTCAACTGAATTGGTCAGTACTGAAAGAATACGACTGTTTTTATTTCGGAACGCTCGCACAACGCAGCCCTGAAAGTCGCACTTGTCTTAGACAGATCTTGAAAACAATTAGTTTTGAGACAGTCTTCCTAGATGTCAACCTGAGACAGGCGTATTACGATTTTTCTACGTTGGACTTTTCAATAGCTCATTGTTCAATTCTAAAACTGAATGATGAGGAATTGACAGAAATATCAACATTGCTTTTCAAGGAACAGTTAGGAGAGCGAGCCTTCTCAGAGAAATTGAGTGAAAGGTATAAAAATATTGAGACGATCATTATCACCAAGGGAGAGAAGGGAGCTTCTTTATTTCATGGTAAGGTTTGGTTTAATGCAGAGTCGGCACCAATTAAAGTCGGTGACACAATTGGTGCTGGCGATGCTTTATCAGCTGCATTCTGTTCTCAATTATTGCAAGGTGTAAATGTGGAAGCTGCGCTTACTTTTGCGAATAAAATTGCTGGATATGTCGCATCTCAACGAGGTGCAATACCAACGTATAAACCAGAATCATTTTTATAAAAGCACGGTGATCTAATTTAGAGAAGTACCCAAGGCTTTAGTCATAAAACTTGATCCGAGATAGATCTTGGCTTTAGAATGAATATCTCCAAAATTAAGTCAATTGTTAAACAGATAAAACGAGCATTATGAAAGAACTTATTGAAAATTTCCCGAATCAATTGAAGGAATCTATCGCTATTGCGAGTGATGTGAAATTAACATTTAAATCTGGGATTGAGAATATTGTGATCTGCGGTTTGGGTGGATCGGGAATTGGTGGAGAAATTATCAAGCAATGGACACGATCCATTTGTAAACTACCAGTGGAAGTGTCACACAGTTATGAAATTCCCGCTTTCGTGAACGAGAATTCGCTTGTAGTAACTTGCTCGTATTCTGGCAACACCGAAGAAACATTAGATGCCTTAGCGCAAAGTTTGAAAACTGGAGCAGAAATCATCGGAGTAACGAGTGGCGGTAAAATGGAAACTATTCTCAGCGAAAATAACAAGCAGGTCATTAAAGTTCCCGGAGGACTGCCTCCTCGCGCTGCTCTAGCTTACCCTTTGGTTCAATTGGTGGAAATTTTCGAACAAGGTGAGTTTCTGTCACAGTCGATTCGAAAAGATCTCGAGACAAGTATCGATTTAATCATTGAAAATCAGCAGGACGCTCAAATTATAGCGAAAGACATCATTGAGAAATCGGAAAATAGAAAGTTGTTGTTCTACGGTGAAGATAAACTCGGACCTGTTGTTTTGAGAGCGTGTCAACAACTAAATGAAAATGGCAAAGTGTTGGCTTTCTCCAATTTAATTCCTGAAATGAATCACAACGAGATTGTAGGTTGGGCAGATGATTCGGACGAATTGTATATTGTATTTTTAAGAAGCGCGCTTGAGAATCCGCGCAATACACTTCGCTTAGATATTACGGAATCAGTCGTATCGAAAAAAGCAAAGACCCATACGGTAAAAGGAAAGGGTGCAAACTTGGTACAGCAAACCCTGTACTTAATTCATGTATTGGATTGGGTCTCTCTTTACAAGGCAGAGCAGAAAGGGATAGACCCTGTCGAAGTAAACATTATCGATTATTTGAAATCAGAGCTGGCGAAATAGTCAATCGCTTGTCATGAGAGTTAGGAGGTTGATATGTACATGAATTTATTCATGCCGAATTGGGCTTCCGTTTCATGTTTTTTCCACTCATTTAAGCGCTCCGAGAGTTTTAAATCTTTGCGGAGAGAGTTCGATAACTGTTCCCCCTCTCTCCGCAGCAAAGCTCAACCAAAAGGTTAGGCTTTTTTCGTTTTGAGAGGCATGATGAGAACATCAGTCCTCAACCTTCATCATTCCGAATTTGGTTGTCGTCTTCGAAAGTGATACTTTTTCTTGACTGAGGAGGAACAACGAAAGCATATAGCAAGCTTCAGTTCGTGCTTTATTCCAAGCATAATTAAAGAATTCCTCTCGGAACAAATCGTTTTTGCTGATAAAGCATCAACATAAAACACCTCCCACTAATCAGCCTCTCTCAGTTTTCTGACTGACACCATCTAAAACAACTATTAATCAGTGTTTTATGACATGTATTTACATGTTTATTACATACGTTGATAAGCAATGAGCTCGATTTAATGAGCTTTGTTCATACACTTGTTACAGACCATTTATTTCACTTTTTAAGACGTATCAAAAGTCATCACTGCCTAGGCGAATTAATCGCGATGATGAATCAAGACGAGTGAAGCAGTCTAAAATGATTTGTTAAGTATCAGAGGTCTCAGCAAGAGATTTCACGGAGTAATCTGAAAATCCATAAAAGAGTAGGAACAACTTAAATCATTATTTCATGAAAAATTTAAAGACACGTTTAATTCCCATTCTTCTCTGTTTGGGAATTTCCACCAGCTACGGTCAAGACGTAGAACAGCCATTTTCGTGGGCAAGCGGAACACCTTCAAACACCAGTTCAGTAGGATTATTTCAGTGCGGCACCATGAACATGACTTTAACAACAAGTTTCAAAACACACGTGTTATCAGGAACAAGTGCATTTATCTCTTCTTTAGGCGCACTGGATGTTCCGGTAACCTTGACTTTCTCTAAGCCAGTGTGTAATCTTAGTGTGCTGATCAGAGATATCGATGAGTACGGCGGAGGCCCAAGTGAATGGTTGGAGTTCACAGGCGCGAATGTACCATCGGGTATTTCACCCTCAGCTGGCGGCCCGCCATTCTCGTATGACGATGTGCTAAACATTGCCGATCCAGATGGGGTAGATGAAACGGAAGCGTGGGTGAATTGGGACGGTCCGTTGACCTCGATTTCATTCATTTATCACCGAGCAACTACTAACCTTAATTTCTATTTGGACTCATTAAAGTTCGATTGTGATTGCAGTACTCCAGAAGATTTACACTGTTGTGAAGGGAACGGATGGCAAACACTGTCGTGGGGAGATGTTCCAAGTGCAGTGGGGTATGATATCGAATTTGGATTTAACGACGCCTCCTCTGGCTGTTGTGATTCCGTAACAGGACTTCCAACGGGATGGATGGAAAATGTGACGGATAACGTTTTCTTGGTTCCTGAGACATTCGCTGATTGTTTTTGGTGGAGAGTTCGTGCCGAATTTTCCGATGGTTCGAAATCCGAATGGAGTGAAAAAATGTGTGATTGCTTTGATGACGGAAACGCATGTGAAGCCCCCATCAATTTAGATTGTGAGGTGATCAACTCCGCTGGAGAAAAAGTACTGAGTTGGGATCTTGTGCCTGGAGCACTTGGATATGAAGTAAGTATGACTTACAACGATCCTGAATGTTGTCCAACTGGACCGGATCCAATTGAAACAGTCGTACAAACTACAACGAACACATTCATTGATGGTATTCCACCAAATCCGTGTTTCTCATGGAAAGTAAGAACAATTTGTTCGGAGGAACCGACGTATTCTGATTGGAGTGAGACGAAATGTTCGTCGGATTGTCCTTACGTAGGTACCTTTAAAGCTTCACAGAATAGAATTGAAGTATATGACGGAGATGATTCAAACAGGTTGAAAGAAGAAATTTCAATCGTGCCCAATCCGGCAAATGAGTTCGTTACCATTACGCTTTCTGGAAGAGCAATTGATGCGAACGCTGGAGAAACAGTCCTCAGTATTACGAATATTACAGGAATTGAAGTATACCGTGGTAATATTGAAATCAACGCACCTAAACGAGTTGAAATCAAAGACCTAAAAACTGGAGTGTATATCTGTACAGTGTTTAAAGGGGAAGAAGTTGTAAGTTCAAACAAGCTAATTGTTGAGTAAATTATAGCGTTCTCGGAATGAATGAGCCGTCTGATGAGAATCAGGCGGCTTTTTGCATACACGTATTCAATGTGGTAGAGGAGTTTATTACTCCTTTTTTCCAACAATAGCTTGTTTTATGGAATTCTTGGCTGAGAATAATCAAAAATACTTTTGGTAGGCTTTTTTCGTAAAAGACCATCAAATCATCAGGAAACTGCACCATAAAGTATGGCTAGCCAGAGGAATCTCTTCAATAAGAAGAATAGAAAACTAATCCAGCCGATGCGTTTGAACCAAAGCTTTGCTTAGTCATTCTTTCGCTAGAACTCCCTTCAAGTCAGTTGCTTTGTACGACCTTAGATCAAATGCTCTTCGATCCAAGCATGATTTTTCAGCTCTTCGTTGAAATTGACAAGTCGATTGATCAAGGTTTGACAAAATGGGTTCCGTGCATAAGACTGTCGATTCAAACATCCAATAATCTCTGTTAAGAAAGGCTCTTCATGGGAAGCACCATCTGCGATTTTAGATTGAACAGCAGCGTCTTGCTCAAGAGCTAACGGATAAAGGGTTTGTTCTTCAATCTTCATGTGAAGTTCAAGTGAAATCTGAAACTTGATAAATAAATTGAAAATCACACCAAGCGATGGTTCATTCGGAAGTAGTTTCATCAATCCCAAAAAGCTCTGTTCGATTTGTGGGATGATGACTTTCTCATAATTGACATGAGATATTTTCAAGAAGTCAATTACATCTTTTCTGTTGTAAGAATCAAATTCGGTTGTAAGGATCGATTGACGGAATGAAAGACTCGATAGGGTTGAGGTGTTGGTATTCGTAGGTATCATGTTCAAAGAGTTTACTTTATTTAAAAGTACCTGATCTACAAACAATCCACAATACCATGTATCGGGTATTTGATGACAGTTGGAGCTCAATTCTGTGAGTTGTACCTACGGTAAAAACGGGCTTTCGGAGATTGCGCTCCTCTAATGAAAAAGCCGTCTCTCCCGATAATTGACGAGACGAGACGGCCTTCTTCCATTTACATGGACTCTATGTTTGGAGAAAACACGATTGCATTATCTAGTTTGTGCTTGATAATCGAGAATTGGAATGATCTGATCGGGGACTTCTTTTCTCCACGAAAGCTCATTATTCATAATAGCGTTGAGCACTTGATCGGAACGAATAGAAAGCAGTTCCTTATTCACTCCCCGAATTTCCTCAATCTTGCCTTTGCTTGTCAAGAAGTGGAAGAGGTGTTTGATCGAAGGGCTGAGTTTTAAATCATTTAATCCTGAAAGCTCAGAACGGTGATTCAATTCTGGGAATGCCAAGATTTTTCCGTCGAATGAATTAATCGCTTCAAGTAGTTTGAGGAAACCGTCTTCGGCATCGAAATCTTGTCGGTGCTTAGTCACTTTTCTCAAATTATCCATTCCCAGTACAATGTTCAGGCTGCTCAGCTTGAAGTTGCTGCGCATGAAGTTGCTGAGTTCGTGATGGTACGTGAAATTCGTGATCACGAGTGGATAACCCAACCCTACAATGAGCTCTGCACGCTGCAGAAAATCGTCCAAGGAAAGTTCAGTTCGATCTTGGAAACAACGGAAGGTAATTTCAGCAATTGCCATAACTCCGTGTTCATCTTTTTGATGATCATTTACTAGCTGGTTTTGCGATCGAAGGAACATTTCTTCTGTTACCTTCGTTGGTGGTCTGAAGCGGCCACGAACCAAGATGATGTCCTTTTTGTACAATGAATTACTCGGCTGTAGTACTTCAAAATTCTTTCCGAGCATAATCATTTTCGTCAACCCAGACTTCACCAATTGAAGTGAAAGACGAATGCTATGTTTGGAGTCAAATTGATTTCCACACAGTTCTATGAAATTGACCTCTAAATAATCTAGGTTGATATTCTGTTTAAGATTCTCAACGAAGAGCTCTGTATCATGGCTATATTCAAATGCGCCATAAATGAGATTTACCCCTAGGTCGCCAATAATTTTCCGTTGTTCAACGACATCATCCGTGTGTAAAATGACATGGATGATACAGGTGGAAGCAGGTCCATTCGGTGTAGCTTGGAAGCGAATTCCTAACCAACCCTGACCTTGATTGGTCTTCTGAAAATTGATCGTTTCAATACTATTAGCGAATGCAAAGAAGTGTTTTTGAGAAGCACGTGTTGCTAAACTTTTGGAGAGTAAATTGTATTCAACGTCCAACATGCTTTCAACGCGCTCACGTGATACGTACTTGCGTGTTTCTCCGTAAACAGCGTCGCTCACTGTCATGTCGTAGGCGCTAATGGCTTTTGCAATTGTTCCGGATGCCGCTCCAGCATTAAAAAAGTGATTAACCACTTCTTGTCCTGCACCGATTTCGGCAAATACACCGTATGTGGTTGGTTGAAGGTTGAGCTCTAAAGCTTTTTCTTGTGTGCTGAGTTGTTCCAATTGATTTTTCATACGAATTCGTTTTTAAGGTTCTGTGTGGGAGTGCTAGAATTCAATTCCCGTGCAAATTTCTGTGTGTTAATCCATTCCTTGAGTGATCTCAACTCCCCCGAGGATAGTAAGGTGACGCATTTTCGATACTCTTTTCTTAGAAGTTGTGGACAGAAGCTCATTTTCAAAAGGATGTGTTTAGTGTATTTCAGATAGTCGCCCATAATTGTATGTTTAAATTCAACAATTGTTATTAACGAGGACAAGATCTACAAAAGAAACCATAAGTCATTATTTAACTAAATAATGATTAGGATAAGTAAATGTTTATGTTTTGGGTGTTGATCATTCGGAAAAGCCTTTCTGGGCTGGTCTTCTTGCTGATTTCTTTCAAGAGAATGACCACAAATTCGAGAATATTCGGACTCGTGAAAAATTGTTAAAATAGAATTAACGTCCTCAGCAGCGCAGAAGAAAAGGGGGATGCACGCATTTTTAGTAATGCTCGTTCTGATCTTCCAATTTGAAAGTCCAATGAAAAAGAAAGTGAAATAGATTTACTTGGTGTACTTCTTAAACCATTCAAAGTATTTCGAAATCGTTCCCTCTTTACTTTCTTTGATGAAATCAACCAATGCCTGTTGCGCAGGGGTGAGACGTTTATCGTTACTGTAGATAAGGTTCCACTCAGTAACCAGCGGCAAACCTTTCAATGGTACAATTTTGATGCTGTTGTTGATGAGAGAGGATTGAAGACCGATAAGCGGCATGATTGAGTAACCAAGTCCTGCATTTACGGCTTGTTTAACGGCCTCGTTAGAAACTAACCCCATCGATTTTGAAACTTTCACCTTATTCTCGGCGAGGTAATCTTCCATTTTCTTTCGCGTGGCTGAACCATCTTCTCTGTACAGAAGTGTGACTTTTTCCAAATCCTTCAGTCGTTTTATATCCTCAGTCGCTTGACTACTTCCAACCAGAACAAGAATATTCTCCATCAAGGGTATATTCTGCACGTTAATCCCTTCGGGCATGATAGACAAAAGTGAGAAATCACTATCGTTGTCATAAAGTCCCTGAACTACTTGATTTCTATTGGAAACATTAATTGAAATTTCTACCCCAGGGTATTGATCAATAAACGGCTTCAAAAAGTAAGGGATAACGTATTTTCCGGTTGAAACAACTGATATTTTAATCTTTCCTGAAAGTTTTCCTTTGTATTGATCAACAACGTATCGGATTCCTTCCGTTTCCTCCAGAATGCGCCGACTGCGCACAGCAATCTCTTGTCCGAAATCGGTAATGAATAGCTTACGGCCGATTACCTCAGTGAGAGGAATCTCAAATTGTTCCTGAAGCTTTTTGAGCTGGATAGAAACCGCTGGTTGAGTAAGATACAAATGCTTTGAAGCCTTAGTTATACTCTCGAACTCTACCACTTTTAAAAAAATCCGAAGTTGATGTAGCGTGTAATTCATAAGCTAAAGTTAATGATTTCCATTCTTAAATTAAATAATAACTAATGGATAATTTCATTCACCTTTGCATAAATAAAATCCAATCAGTTATGACGTACATAGAAAACGAAAGCGATTTAATAAAAGACGAGGTATTCATCAAGGTCCAAAAGAAATGTCAACATTCTACTTTCAGTCCAGCTGATCAGTTGAAGCCGCAAAAAGAAGAAACAAAAAAATTCGTAAATGAGTTCTTTTCTTCGAATGGAATTGAGATCAGTGAAAACCAATGGGAATCTCCAAAAGAGGTTGTCTTAAGCGATTGCTCGAGCGCAGCACTACACAACTTAACATTGGAAGCCGAAAAACTTGGCAAAACAGTTACATATTCTAGATCCCTTACGATTAAGATTTCTGACTAAAGATGGAATTTCAAGCATTACTGGAGAACATTACCAACCCTGCTCTCCTTTTTTTTCTCCTTGGTATATTCGCAGTTCAGGTTAAAAGTGATCTGAAAATACCCGATAGTAGCTCTAAATTCATTTCGATCTATTTATTGTTGTCAATCGGTTTCAAAGGAGGGCAGGAACTTTCTCATAGCGGACTGACCGCCGAGGTCTTCTGGAGTATGTTACTCGGTTTATTACTTGCTACTGTGATCCCTGTGATCGCTTTTTTTATACTCAAAAGAAAATTCAGTATTTCGAATTCAGGGGCTATTGCGGCGTCTTACGGGTCAGTGAGTGCAGTAACTTTTGTTACGGCCACTTCCTTTCTAGACTTCGAAGCAATTCCTTACAGTGGTCATATGATAGCGGTAATGGCATTAATGGAGGCTCCCGCAATCATTGTAGGAATACTATTAATCAATTACTACAAATCACCCAAGGATGAATCCTCTTCCAGTGTTGGCAAAATCATTTGGCACTCTTTTACAAATGGAAGTGTACTATT
>JBGCDF010000222.1:0-9139 GCA_045105095.1 Crocinitomicaceae bacterium
AGTGCAAAAATCGACATCAATGATAATAGTAGAATATTTCTTTTCATAAAAAGCGGTTAAACATTTTCGCTATCCCTATGACGCGCAAATGTCTCATAGGGTTGCATCTAAAGATAAGAAATTCAACTGCTTATCGATTCAACCTGTTCAGATCAATTCATTTTTGTACTTTCCACCCATGAAAAATGAGCCCTTACGATCGAAGCCGATATCGCTTTTCCTCTCCTTTTTACCACTGATCGTAATGGCTGCACTTGTAGGTGTTCTGAACCTTTGGATGGGAATTGACCTCAAGTTTGTGCTTGTTCTGTCTTCAATTGTGGCAGGGATAGTTGCTGTTGCGACTGGCACTAAACTCAAAACACTTTTTGATGACTTCGCAGACAATGTAAAGACGGCTTTTCCGGCCATTCTCATCTTAATCGCAATCGGAGGGATTGTCGGTTCGTGGATGTTTAGTGGAACTGTTCCTTACCTCATCTACTACGGATTGCAATTGATTCATCCGGATTTTATTCTTGTTACTGCCTTTGTCGTAACCGCTGTCGTGTCGACGTTTACTGGCACCAGTTGGGGTTCAGCGGCTACAGCAGGAGTAGCATTTATGGGAATCGGTTTTAGTTTTGATCTGCCCTTGGAAATGGTGGCTGGAGCTGTAATCTCAGGAGCCGTTTTGGGAGATAAAGTTTCGCCTGTTTCGGATACGACAAACATCTGTGCAATGGCCTCTGAAGTAACGGTGTATGAGCACATCCGAGGTATGATACCCAATGTATTCATATCTGGGATTATCGCTATGATAGGGTTTACGATTATCGGTGTTCTCTTGAGCCCTAGTCAGGGAGAAAATTCCAATGTTACCTTGTTACTGGGTCAGTTAGATTCAATTTATCGTTTTAACATAGCGATGCTTATCCCTCCTGCTATTGTCTTCCTGGGCGGATACAAAGGATATCACCCCGTCGTGATCATGATCGCTTCGTCGTTGGCTGCAATTGTGGTTGGTTTACTCAGTAATGATTTTACGCTTTTACAAGGTTCTCAATCCATGATTTCCGGATTCGAAACAACTATGATTCCCGGCGACCTTGTGTTATCGGACACACTGAATACACTCCTCAACCGAGGAGGATTTGATGGAATGATGAGCGGAGCCGTTCTTTACTGTATTCTTGCGATCGCCTTTGGATCCTTCCTTGAATCCTCTGGTGCACTGAGTCGAATTATGGATGCATCACTCAAAGGAGTCCGTTCTAAATTCGGATTGATCTCTACTGCTTTTGGTGCTGGCGCCACACTCAATGGTGTTTCGGGAAGTGCCATGTTTTCCATCTTAACAACAGGTCAACTATTCCGTCCCTACTTCCGAGAGCGTAAAGTACCCTTAACGGTTTTGTCCAGATCGATGGAGAATTCAATGACGCTATTGGAATCACTCTTGCCATGGCACGTTACGGCCATTTACATGAGTACAACGCTGGAAGTTTCGACCTTGGCCTACGCTCCCTTTGCGTTATTTAATATCATCGGTATTCTTCTGTTCTTCGTTCTTGTTGGACGCGACCTGAAGAAAAAGAAGTACTAACCTGAGAAGATATTAGAATCGAACTCAGGTACTAGAGATTCTGTAAATCCTGCTGTCGCATTCCAATGAACGCTTTTAAAGTACGTGCACCAACATCTGGAATATCGACATGAATCAAGTAAACGCCAGAAGCAATTGGAATTGCCTGATTATTTACAAGCAACCAATCCTGGAACGTTAAAGGATTATCCTTTTTGAAGTCCTTCACCATTTTCCCCTGAAGGTTGTAAATTCTGATCGTACAACGTTCCGGTAAGTTGGTAATCTTGATTCTAGAATCCAATCGATTGCGCTCGTATTGAGAATAGGCCAAATACGGATTCGGTACAACGTTGATCATTTTCAGCGCTTCCGCTAATTGATCCGCACTACCCGTCTCAGTCGCAATATCGTCCATGCTCCATGAATACATCGGGCGACTGTTATTTAATCCGGTGGCATAGTAGTTCTTATACTCTTTGTTGACACGCAACTCGATTTCCACATCTGTTGGGAAGTTCCCAGGCTCAATTTCGTAACCAGGAGCCGCTAGGGGATAGGAAATCCATGCTAAGCTCGAATAGACAAATTTCGCGGCTGCTTGATCGTTGTTATCCATCAACTGGTATTGCTGATACAGCACGTTTCCTGCATTCGTTTCAGCATCATTTGGAATGTATGCTGGAAAATCAACAGCGGCACCAAAAGGATCACCATGAATCGTCTTAAAGTTATATCCCCAAACGTAAACAGGCTGCACTCCTCCCATGATTGGTGTTCCAACACCATCTACCAAACGATCAGTTGGATTCCAGATCATATCTGCTCCATTTTCATTTCCTAAGAAGGAATTTTCACCGAATGCCATGTACAAACGAACACCTGATTCCACATCGATCGCATATCCTGGGAACCATCCCATTCCTACTCCTGAACCATCAGGCGTACCATTTGGAAGTACGCTTGAACTTTGTCGCAATTGACCTGGCTCTGCACCTCCGATATTCAAGTTTGCATCTCTACCCAATTCGATTACTGGACAGCGTGTCCATTTCGTAGGGTCATTAGTTAAAACGATGTCCACACTTGGCATGTAGCTAATCGATGCGCTATTTTTCGTTCCGCCGATTGTATTTAGGTTGTAATAAGCCATAGGCATGTAATCCGCCTGATATCCCACCAATTTATGTGGGGCGATGGTTCCATCCAAAAGACCATTGTATTGACGATCATTATCTCCACCAATTTGATCAGAGTATTGACAAGGGTCTAAGTATTCTGTACCAGCTACACAATCATCTGCCGTAGGGCTGTAGTCTCCTGAGCGAATCCAGTTCGTAGGGAAGAAGCCGTCATTATCTTGTATCCCCGTCAACCAACGTTTAGAACTATCCGCAAAGGTGATATCCGCGCGAATTGGGTTCGTAGAATAGCGCTCAACGATTCCGCTTCCCAAACTTGTATTGAAATAGGGTTCCTGTTCAATTTGGACTGAAACTCCCCATTGCGGTATTAACTGTTCATTATTGAATTCGATTGTTCGTTCAGATTCAATAAAATCCAATAAGGTACCACCTTGCTTATCGTAGCGATAAATTGTCCATGCGGCCTCCGTTGCATCATTGAACGTTGGCGAAATATCGTAATCTCTAAATTGACATTCGAAATATCCATCCACGACATTCAAAGGATCGATTACCTTCACATTTAATGGCCCGCGACCATATTCGTATGTAGGTGTATCCAATTTACCGCTAGCGATAATATTGTCTTTCGAAGACTGAGTCAATTCGAGGTCATTTCCTCCATTTCCGTATCCATCGATACGCGTAATTCTTGGACTCGATCCGTACTCTATGTTTTGTGAAGTTCCATCCGCTTCAGGCGTTGGATTGTGTGGAATTACTTCCAATACTTTTACTTCACCAAATGCTGCTTTTCTACTTGCGAGGTATGGCGTTTGCTGCCCATCCAATGCCAAAGGATCAGTCGGATCGTAGTTTTTGAAGTTATTGTAAGCGTATGAAACAGCTATAAAATAGTATCGCTTGAAGTTTACCAATCTGGATTCTCCTTGCGCAAATAAATCAGTGGTGATTCTGAACGAATGTTGAATTCCTTCGTTTGCTCCGTCTGCTCGTTCTACGGGGATGCTAGCATTCAGATCTTGATCAAATTCAAAGTTGACGATTCTGCCAACCTCATCTTTAATATCACACTGCGCCGCCAAACGTGCTTTCGTAGGATCATCCAAGTCAGAAATAGATACCTGATCACTTTTCAATTGGAAAATCTGATACCCTTGAAAACGATAGCTTAAGTCAGCTGTAGTATCATCGGATACAATAAATGGATCGAACTCTGAATATTCCTCCAAATAATTGTTAGAACTCTGCCCATTTGACAATGTAATGATTATCTCATTTTCCAACTCTTGCGCTGCCATATCTGGTGCGTGAGGTCCATCTAGTACTCGGAAACAGTTCTCGAATAACTTCTGAGCTTTATCATCCGCTTTACGCAATACTTCCACCGAAGCGAAAGGCGAACCACCCGATGCTCTGGCCCAAACCACACCAACGGTAATGTTGTTAATCGCTCCGGGCTTCAATACGAAAGGTCCTGCTGATTGTACAAACCGTCTATCGAAAGGAGTGTTTCCTGCACTTTCCTCTGTCCATGGTTGTTGAACATTTCCACCTGTACCCCATCCGAGTGGATCTGTATCTCCAGGGAACATAAAATCACATTCTACAGTAGGATCAGCTTGTGCATCAGACAAGTGACCTGTTCCTCCGTAATAAAATGGAGTTCCATCTTTCCAGAAACCGCGCAGATAATTGTAATAATCAGCCGCGGTAATCGGGTCTGTTTGACTATTGTTTCCTTGCCCTACGTTACTATAGTACAGAAATCTTCTCATTCCGAAACGTTCGTTATCAATGATCGAATCACCATAACCAATTCCATTGAGCGCCTCACCCGAATTAATTCCAAAGGCATTATCCTCTCCATCGTTATCCTGATAAGGTCCTTCAAAGAAGTCAACACCTACAGCCGGAGGGTTATCTCCATATCCTAACCAGCCAGCATTATCTCCATCAAAGTTATCTCCATTGTAGTAATATGCCAATCCTCGATTTACATCACATCCGACATAGTCATCTTGTGGATCTCCCAAAGCACCATCCGTGAAATAACCGAAGTAAGTATCAAATAAAGTCTGCGTTCCACGGTTGATCAACTCGTAGTTGTAAAAGGTCATGTTGTTGATCTCATCATTCGAAGCAAACGCGAAAGCTTGAGCGCGAATTTCCATTCCGATAGGGTCTGCACCTGTTTCTGTGTGGATATTTCCTTTATCGTTCATCACCCACCAATAGTTCAAATCGCCATAAAGCGTGACAGTTCTGTCAATTCCACATGCTTGATTCTTGTTAATGTCGTACCAAGGATAGTCTCCATTTTCCCAACTATACGCTCCATCTTCATCTCGATCAAAAAACGGAGCCAAATAGTAATCTTGTCCAATGGAAGGATCACCATGAGCGGGCCAATCTTTGATGATGTCTGGAACGACATATCCGGGATAGTTTTCCGATTGTGTATTCGTACCGTTCTCAGCGTCATAAAGTCCTGCATTGAACCATCCATCGAACTCTCGAACTTCATCCTGATTCGAAACGAAATGTTGGTCGTAAAAAGCACAATTATCGTAATCCGTTTCGGCACCACCTTGCGTTAATGGACCCGTCCAGTAATCTTGTCCTTGTCGGTAACGAAGAGCGGCCAATTTCAACTGATTGTTCACGTCCGTTCCACCCAACCAAAGTGCCGAAGTAAACAGCGCCATGACACCTGAGTTCTTAGGAACTTCATACATCGCGAGGTTTTGACCTGGTATTTGCCACATATTTCCAGCGGTATGAATCAATTGCTTCACATTGTTCAACTCCATAAAAGTGGAAGTCGTTGGAGGCGTACACCCCGCTGATTTTTCAAAACCAATTTCAGGAAGTGCTTCGCCTGCATAGGGCTGAGCAAATACCAATGAACATGAAACGAGAAAGAGTAACGTGAATATTGTTTTCATAATGCAGCTTTGATCCCGATTTTGATGAAATCAGGAATTGAAGTACCAAAATACGGAAATATTGAAGGCTAAAATAGCTCAAAAGGAGCAAATATTGTGGGATTATACTAATCCAAAGATGATGATTCGCTTGCTATTTCCCCAAACGCTCAACGAAAGTCACCAATAAGGTGGTAATATCCTCATATTCATTGAAACTGAGTTCTTCATAGGTATCAAAAACATCATGATAATGCTGGTTCAATCCCATGGTATAAATAAAGAATCCTGGAACACCTTGTTGAGCGAACCAATAATGATCAGAATTCTGCGTTTGTCCACGCTTTTTAATTCTCTTCAATAGTTTTTTCTCGTCGTTGATTTCATTTAACAAGTTGTACTCATCTTCGAGCACGACAGAATTCACGGCTGTAATACCATCTTCGCCGCTCCCCATAATATCCAGATTGAGTAAGAATTTGACCTTCTTCAGTTTGATTGGAGTATTCTCGACGAAATACTGAGATCCTACCAATCCAGCTTCTTCTCCAGCAAAAGCAATGAACATGATGTTGTATTTCGATGGATTCTCCATAAAATACTTTGCCATCGTAATGAGCATGGCAGTCCCTGATGCATTATCGTTTGCTCCTGGGAAATAGGTTGAAGTTCCCATTCTTCCCAAGTGATCGTAATGAGCGGTAAACACAATTGTTTTCGCACACATTTTTTTCGATGGGATGTATGCAACAACATTCTGCGATTGGTACTTTGGAATGAATTCAGATTCAATATTGATATCGTAGGTCGCGCTTTTGTCCGCGATGGAGTCTTGAATGTAAATCACCGGATGCACTGTTTTCCGACGACCAACGGACCACGTAAATTTTCTATTGATCACTTCGATTACAGGGTGATATTCTGATAGCGCTAATCCCAATCCTCTTAGTGAATTGAGAGTATCACCTTTCGCCGACCCGAAATCAAGGTAAAGTGCATTTCCCCTTCGATCTTCAATAAACCGTAATACTTCCGAGGCAAGTAAATCTCTGTTGAGGGCTGTTTCTATGGAAATAACAAACGGTTCGAGCGTTTTTTTCGCTCCACCCGATGTTGCGTCGACCATAAAATGAACTCCAGGTTCTAATTTTTTGTTGTTGCGCTTCACTGACATTGCTCCAGGAAACCGTGTAATTCCTTCAATGTCAAAATATTGAAGCATTCCTTCTTTCTTGTAGGCACCTACTCCGATCTTTTGGAATTCAGCTACCAGAAAATCAGCGGCAATTGAATCACCTTTATTGACATAACCCCGTCCATGGAATTCAGGGGAACAGAGCGTTTTTGTTATTCGCCTCACCTCATCGATTTGAGCGTTGGTTGAGTGTCCAATGAACAGCAATACGAGAAGTGAGAGAAGTTTATGCATAACGACGTTTGATAATGGCTAAGAATTCTAATACGACCTCCTCTTCAGGATTCCATGAGTTTTTAAACGCAAGTTCTTCGACTTTCGTACTTGCTTCGTCCAATCCAGATTGAGTGTCTAATGTTTTGATTGCATCCGAGAATGCTTCTCCCGACCCATCGAATAATTCATTGATGTACAACAAGCGTTGGTTAATTCCGAATGCACCGGAAAGAGTATCAATTTTACGTCCTGCCAGTTGCGAACTAATTGAATTATCGACGATATCCAATCGATCTAGGAATGATGTGCCTTTTTCTTGAATAACTGCTTTTGGTGCTTCGACAATTGGATCTGGCGTAGATTCTGGTTCTGGCTTCGATTCTTCTGCCGCCGGTTCTGAAACAATGTGAATACTATGCTCAGGCTTTTTCTCGACAACAGGCTCAGACTTTTCTGGCTCTGGTTCTGGTTTGTTCTCAACAGTTGGCTCGGCCTCCTCTGCAGGAGCATCAAACATTGAAAAATCCATTACGGGCGTTTCATCGGATTCAAATAAAAGCGTCTCTTCTTCCTCCACAGGCTCACTTTCCGTTCCCTCATTTTGAGATTCCGCATCAGATTCTCCCTCTTCTTCTACTATTTCAGCAGCAGGCTCTTCAACTGGAGCATCACTACTTTTATTTTCAAACGCTTTGTATTTTAAGATCACGCTACGTTCGTATAAGTCACGTGTAAGTGATTCCAGCTTCACCAATTCGTTAATTGAAAGCTCACCGCTCTCCATCTTATTCACCAATTCCTCGATGCTCTTTATCTTCTCACGATAATTTTTCAATCCGTCCATGATTTTTCAACATTTTAAACAAGTTGCTAACGAACAATTTATTGTGTCCTTCAAATTAGCGAATTTGTACTCCCCAAAGTTAACTCAATTGAAAGCAATAATCTCATAAATTATGCCGAGTTGTCTTCGGTGAGTTGTTGAAAACCCAAATAGCGAGAATTAATATGTTTTTAGAGCATTTTCCTGAAGAAGGCAGACCCCATGGATGGATAGAAGTAGTATGTGGATCCATGTTTTCTGGAAAAACAGAAGAACTAATACGCAGATTGAAGCGTGCTGAATTCGCTCAACAGAAATTGTTGTTGGTAAAACCTACTGTCGATGATCGTTATCACAAGGAAAATGTAGTCAGTCACCAAGGGACTAGTTTTAATGCGATCTGCGTTGAAAACTCTCAAGGAATTCTGGACATCTGGAAAAAAGAGCGTGTAGTAGCCATTGACGAAGCTCAATTCTTCGATGAAGGCATATCTGAAGTTTGTAATCATTTGGCTGCGAATGGAGTTCGTGTGATCATCGCTGGATTAGACATGGATTTTCAAGGAGTTCCCTTTGGTCCTATGCCGAAATTATTGTCCATCGCTGAATACGTAACAAAGGTTCACGCGATTTGCGTATCTTGCGGTAACTTGGCACAATTCTCACACAGAACTGTGGAGGACAAAGAGCAAGTATTGGTCGGTGCTGTTGATGAATACAAACCCCTTTGTCGCTCGTGCTACAATAAAATAGCGCATTGAAACTGAATTACGCATACAGTCGGATTTCTTCTCTCTTCTCGCAAATAGCTTCTTCGGATTTCGTCATTACGAATGTGTCTTACGATACGCGGAAAATTATCTCGGGTGAGTCTTCTTTGTTCTTTGCACTGAATGGATCCTTTCGCGATGGACATTCCTTCATAAACGATGCCTATTCGAAGGGAGTTCGACATTTTGTGGTTTCTCAAAAAGGAATAGCTGCTGAACTAGAAGGAACCTACGAAATTGTTGTTCCAGATACCTTTGAGGCTCTCTTACAATTCGCCAAACACCATCGCGAACAGTTTGATTATCCGGTTGTCGCCGTTACAGGAAGTTACGGGAAGACGACCGTTAAGGAATGGCTCGCAGAGCTTCTTTCACCCGAAAAACGATTGGTGAGAAGTCCAAAGAGCTACAATTCTCGCCTAGGTGTCGCATTATCGCTTCTTGAAATGAATGCGTCAGCCGATGTAGCCATTATTGAGGCCGGGATTTCCGAACCTGG
>JBGCDF010000223.1:0-9996 GCA_045105095.1 Crocinitomicaceae bacterium
CCAAAACTAAAATTGGAAAGTAAAACGAGAAAGAGAATACGAACTATTGGCATTTATTTCTTAACGTTTTTGGTGTTTAACTGGTTGGTTTTTATGCTGAATCTAAATTACTGATTTTTTTGAATCGCTGCGCGATTTAGATTGTTGGATCGCTCCGCTCTTAGATTTTTGGAGAGCTACGCTCATGGATTGGTTCCTAATTCGAACTCCTTTTAATAATCCAATAATCCAATAATCCAATAATCCAATAATCCAATAATCCAATAATCCAAGTAATCCAATAATCCGGACAATCAGACAATCAGAAAATCGGACAATCAGAAAATCCAACCTACAACTTCCCCTTCTCCGATAGCAAGATAGCGGCACTACGTGTACTCGGAAACTGAGCCATAACAATAATCATAGCGACAGTAATTGGAACGCTCAGGAGCATACCAGTAATTCCCCAAAGCGAACCCCAAATAGCGAGCGCGAAGATCCCGAAAAGCGGACTGATATTGAGGGTGTTTCCCATAATTTTTGGTTCCAGATAATTCCCAATGGCCACCTGAAAGGCTCCAATCACAAACAAGATAATTAGGAATGGAACAAATTCGGCGAATTGAATCAGCGAGAAAATGGCGGGAAGTGTTGTCCCCAGAATAGGTCCGATCGAAGGAATAAACGAGAAGAAGAAAATAAGGGCTGCCCAGAAAAATGGACTATCAATTCCAACGAAAAGCAAGATGATATAAGCAATCGTTGCCGTTACCAAATTAATCATCGACTTTAGGATAATGTAGCGAGAAAGCATCTTGTCGATCTTGCTCATAATTCCCAAGTACTGATCAGATTTCTCATTATCTGAGAACATCATTTTGATCTTATTGTTGAACAATGCCTCTTCAATGAACAAGAAAACCGTATAAAAGACGATCATCATCATATTGCCCAAAATGCCCGAAATAGAGGAGAACAAGGAGTTAAAATACTCAGGCTTCATAATTCCTTCAATGGAACCACCAATGCTATCGGTTACATCTGTGCCGAACACGTCTTTGATCATTCCGCTAATTCTCCCAGATATAATGACAATGTTTTCACGATATTCTTCCGATGAAAGCACCAATTTCTCAATATTGGATGTCAAGATTCTTCCAACCATTAATAGGATTGAGAACACAACAAGTGAGGCCAAAAAGGTTTTGAACCAAGTAGGAATGTACTTCTGGACAAACTCAATCTTATCCAGCGCATTGCGCGTCTTTTTTACGACGAACCAAATCAACAATGCAACAATAAAAGGGATGAAAATCGATTGTCCCGCGATCAATGCGAGCACGACAACGGTCATTACGATTAGCCAAGAGGCTGTTCTGTCAATCTTCATGGATTAAAAATACACATCTTTTCACAGGAAACTTGAAAATCTAAATGGGATCATTCATTCGAACCAATAAATCGATAATTGATTGTCAGTTCTCCTTGCGTGTTTTTTGGTGTTACGATCTCCATCAGGCAGGTGTCCGAGTTCCAATTGAAGAAATTTACATGATCAATTTTACCTTTTTTGATCATCACACTTTGGACACTACTTTTTGAAGGGTCATATGTCAGTATGGAAACATTTTGAGATGAATTTCCTGAGATTTCAAATTCAATACTACTGATGTTTTTTTGATTTTCGTTGGCCACTAGAACCAGGTTCTGATCTCCATTAAGCTCAATTTTTTGCGTTTGTGCCGAATTATTTAAATAAAACGGAACGATATAGTTCGTGTAAGCGAAATATCCCAAAACGATGATGAGTACTACGATAAGGAGTGTAATTGGAGTTAATTTCGACTTCATGTTTTGAAAAAAAATTAAATTATTTTCTGGATTCTCTTGTAAGATTCGAAACAAAATTAAGACATTTGTGCCATCATATCCACGTGTTGGAAATATGATTTATACAGAAGAGGGTAGAGACAGGCTCGACGATCCTCTGGCAACCAACTTTAAGTCCGTCGAAAGACGAATTGGAAAACCGGTGCCAATTCCTGATTCCACTCAATAGTGAGGAGGAAGAATATAAGTTAATTGGTATGAAAAAAGTACAAATCACCGCTGCCGTCCAATCTGGACAAACCATCTTTTCTCTTAGAGGAAAATCAACGAACACATTTTTTGAAATGACTCACTCGTGTTGTTGCTGCTGTTGCATGGCTTAATTCAACTTGCTTGATCATTCTTTTTTGTGCGATTGTCGTTTCGACAAGCTCAATATGACGCATTCGCACTTCACTTTATTTATTTCAAAAAATGTATTCAATTCATTTAACTGCTCCATTCCAGTTGGAATCTGGAGAGCAAATCGAAAACCTCGAAATAGGATTTCACATTTACGGCAAACTCAACCCAGCAAAGGATAACGTTATTTGGGTGTGTCATGCGTTAACAGCTAATAGCGATGTTTTATCTTGGTGGGAAGGGCTTTTTGGAGAAGGAAAACGCTTCGATCCAAATGAACATTTCATCGTCTGTGTCAATTCTCTTGGATCTTGCTACGGATCAACAGGACCTAAGTCTCCGGGCTTTAACAAACGCCCATTATTGGATCAGTTCCCCTTTATTACGACACGGGATATGGCACGCGTAAACGATGAGCTTCGAATCATCTTAGGAATTGACAAAATTGCTTTACTCATCGGAGCTTCACTGGGGGGACAACAGGCCATTGAATGGTCAATTCTGAATCCAGAAACGCATGAAAAAGTAGCGTTCATTGCAACCAACGCGCGTCATTCTGCATACGGTATCGCTTTCAATGAAAGCCAACGTTTGGCTATTTTCTCTGATGCTTCCTATGGTAATGGCCGAATCGAAGGAGGAAGACAGGGACTTATTGCAGCTAGAAGTATCGCAATGTTGAGTTACCGCACCTATGAATCATACAGTAAAACGCAAACGAATCCAGGAAATCACAAAGTGGAAGAGTTCCTCGCGAGTAGCTATCAAAACTATCAAGGGCAAAAATTGGCAGATCGATTTTGCGCGTATTCATACGTGACCTTATCACGGGCGATGGATGCTCATAACGCAGGACGCGATCGAGAATCCATTGAGCAAGCTTTAGGGCTCATATCCGCGAAAGTACTTGTTATTGGGATAACATCCGATCGCTTGTTTCCTCTTGAGGAACAACAATTTCTTGCTAAGCACATCCCGAACGCTTCCTATTCGGAAATACAATCTGAATATGGACACGATGGATTCTTGATTGAGACGGAACAACTCGAAATAGTGCTTTCGAAATTTCTAACCGACCAGGCTCCTGCAAACTATTCGATAATCATTCAAAATAATCAAACACAATTTAAACTAGCAAAATGAACAAAGAACTTTCCATTGGACTCATCGGCTTCGGCTGTGTAGGATCCGGACTTTATGAAGTATTGAACAAATCAGGTTTGATCCAGGCGAAAATCTCCAAAATCGTCGTAAAAGACCGTTACAAAAGACGTTCTATTAAACAGGAAAACTTCTCATTTAATGTGAATGATATTCTGGAAGACGAAACGATTAATGTGGTAGTCGAACTAATTGATGACAGTGATGAAGCCTTCAAGATTGTCAAGCAGGCTTTGGCTTCAGGTAAAGATGTAGTGTCCGCGAATAAGAAAATGATTGCAGAACATCTGGATGAACTATTGAATCTCGCATCATCCAATGATGTGTCATTCTTGTACGAAGGCGCAGTAGCAGGATCCATTCCTGTTCTGAGAAACCTTGAGGAATACTACAACAATGATTCGCTGACTTCTGTTCAAGGAATTGTAAACGGTACAACGAATTACATTTTGACGCAATCCAATTTCGGAATTGGCTATGCCGAAGCACTGAAAAAGGCGCAGGAACTTGGGTTTGCTGAATCCAATCCAACGCTAGATGTAGATGGCTTTGATTCAAAATTTAAGCTCGCAATTCTTATCAAGCATGCTTTTGGTTTATCGGTTGATCCAAAGGAGTTATTCAACCTAGGAATACGCCGCATTTCATCACATGCTGTTGCATATGCAAAGGAGAAAGGTTATCGAATTAAGTTGTTCTCCCGCGCAGAGAAGGTGGGTAATCAGGTGGTTGGTTTTGTAGCTCCGCATTTCGTTAAATCGGATCATTTTGCCTACTCTGTAAACAACGAATTCAACGCTGTTATTCTGGAAGGGTTATTCTCTGATCAGCAATTGTTTGTTGGGAAAGGTGCAGGGAGTTATCCTACTGCGAGCGCAGTACTTTCCGATATTTCAGCCTTAAAATTTGATTACAAATATGAGTACAGAAAAGTAGAGACATCGAAAGATCTTCAATTTTCGAGTGATTTCTTCGTAAAGATTTACATCGAATCTAACTACACAGAAGCGATTAACGAAATACCGTTTTATCGTGTTGATGAATTGTTCCAAAGTGAAACGGTTAATTATCAAACAGGATGGGTGAATTTCCAAGAATTGAAGGAATTTGATTTTAACAAGTTGGAAGATCGATCATTCGTTGTTCTTCCAGAGCCATTTAGAAGATCGAGTGATTTTCAGAAAGAAGGAAGTGAACAGAAATTCGTAGAATTGGCAACAGTCTAAATACAGTGAAAAGATGAGGTTGGAACTAACAAAAATTGAAGAACCATTCGTGTTTGAAGTAGAAAACGAAGACGGATTAACATGCATCATGGATGCAAGCGAGGCAATAGGAGGGAAGAAGAAGGGAATGAGGCCGATGGAACTGCTTGCTGCTTCGCTTGCTGGATGCGCCTCGATTGATATCACGCGAATACTAACGAAGAAACGCATTCCAACTGAGCAGTTTTCCATTGCCATTGAAGCAAAGCGATCGGACAGTTTGCCTTCGCCATTCGAATGGATTCAGCTGAATATTTCGGTTGACTCTAACCTTGATCGGGAAAAGGTCAAAAAAGTAGTCGAAGCAGTACTGGATAAGTATTGTTCGGTATCAGCATCACTCAATAAAGCCATTAGTATTCGTTACTCAATTAATGATCAATCAGTATGAAAAATTTGGAAACCATAGCCGTTCGAACGCAGGCTGAACGAACAAACGCAAATGAACACTCCGTTCCGTTATACTTAACAAGTAGTTACATTTTTGAGGGAGCAGAGGACATGAGAAGTCAGTTCGCTGAAGAAACACCTGGGCATATTTATTCGCGTTACGCCAATCCCAACGTGGAGGAATTCATTCAGAAGCTTACCTTGATGGAAGGTGCTGAAGCGGGTTGGGCGACGGCTACGGGAATGGCTGCTGTTTTCTCATGTTTCGCTGCATTATTGAAAAGTGGAGATCATATCGTTTCTTCGCGATCGGTGTTCGGATCAACACATAAACTGTTCACGGAGGTTTTTCCAAAATGGGGGATTGAAACGACGTATGTGGATGCGCATGACCTTGAAGGATATCAAGCTGCGATTCGACCAGAGACGAAAATTATGTACGCAGAAACACCAAGTAATCCAGCGTTAGATATTCTCGACCTTGAATCAATAGGGGAGATTTGTCGACGTAATTTCATTCTTTTTGCAGTCGATAACTGCTTTGCAACGCCAATCATTCAGCGCCCAATTGAATTCGGAGCAGACATTGTCATTCATTCTGCTACGAAATACATTGATGGTCAGGGAAGAACACTCGGAGGGGCCATTTTATCGACATCCGAAGTAATTGCGAAGATCAAAGCATTTGCAAGACACAGCGGACCTGCATTGAGTCCATTCAATGCGTGGGTGCTCTCAAAATCAATTGAAACACTTCCGTTGCGAATGGAACGACATAGTGAGAACGCGCTCAAAATTGCGAAAAGACTAGAGCAACACGCTTCCGTAGAGTCTGTGCGTTATCCTTTTTTAACATCTCACTCTGGGTATCAGCTTGCTAGAAAACAGATGAGGTATGGAGGTGGGATTGTGAGTTTTGAAATCAAGGGCGGAATAGAAGCGGGAAGACTGTTCTTGGACAGTCTACAGTTATTCTCATTAACAGCAAATCTGGGAGATACACGAAGTATTGCAACACATCCGGCATCAACTACACATTCAAAATTACTCCCCGAAGAACGAGCGGAAGTTGGAATTACGGATGGACTCGTTCGTCTTTCAATCGGACTAGAGAACTGTGAAGATATTTGGAGTGATATTGAACAGGCACTGCATTCTTGAATTTTAAACCTGAGTTCGATTCTAAAATCTTCTCAGAAATTCTTTTAAGGAGAATGGATTTAGGCAATTTTTTCGATTCATAGCGGGCTATGATGAAGTAAAGATAACGACGAGGCACCGACTTAAAAGGGTTAGTAGAATAGTCGTTTCACTAGAAAATGGCACTTTTATCACTTAAACTCATCAGAGTATCCTGATACTCTTTCTTCTTTAAAATCAAAACTGCTTATTTTCAAGCGATCTGAGCGTGTTTTAGAATCGAACTCAGGTTTTAAATGACTTTTAACCTTATCTTTGCCCAAAATAAGATTGAATGACAGAAGAAATGAAAGCGGTAAGTTACTGCATCGGTATGAGCGTTGGAGCTAGTTTGAAACAACAAAATTTAGGAGGGATTTCTCCAGATGTTGTATCCGAAGCCATCAAAGATACGTTTGAAGGAAGCGAATTAAAATATTCTCAGGAAGAAGCGGATGGAATCATCCAAAAATACCTTCAAGGGGTAATGGAGCAGAAATTCGAAGGAAATAAGGCGATTAGCACAGGTTTCTTAGCTGAAAACGGTGAGCGTCCCGAAGTTCAAACAACTGCTTCTGGATTGCAATACGAGGTAGTTACTGAAGGTGAAGGAGACAAGCCTGGAGCAACAAATCATGTAACTGTACACTACCACGGAACGTTGATCGATGGGACTGTTTTTGATAGTTCTATGGAACGCGGTGAGCCAGCTTCATTCGGAGTAAATCAAGTGATTCCAGGATGGACTGAAGCACTTCAGTTGATGAGCAAAGGTGCGAAATATCGTTTGTACATTCCACAAGAATTGGCATATGGAGCAAACCCACACCCAGGAGGAGCTATCGAGCCATACATGGCATTGATCTTTGATGTTGAATTAATTGAAATTGCATAATATGAAACGAGTATGATATTTATTAATTGTACTTTCACAGAGATAAGATTAATACAATATCATACGAGAGCGAAGCGGTTACAGGGATGCGGAAATTTTTCTGCATTTTCATTCCGCAGAAAAAAATTAAATACATGAAAAACCTACTGTTAATCGGGTTGATTCCCGCAATGTTATTTGGATTCACTGCTTGTGGTGATAGCGAAGAAGAAGCTGTTGTTGAAGAAATCGAATTCAAGGACGCGAAAGAGAAACGATCATTCGCATTTGGTGTTGAGAATGCCTCAGGTCTTCTTAAAGAAACACGCTTTGATGCTTTGGATAAGCAAATGGTAATTGAAGGGTTCAAAGCAAACCTTTCTGCAACTCCTCCAACAGATTGTGAGGCTACCATTCAAAAATTCCTTGGACCTCAAGGAATGGATTTCGATACTACCTATTTATTGGAAGGTTCGAAATGTATCGGACGATTCATCGGATTCGAGTTTCACTCGCAAATGACAGGAATTGGACAAATCACAGAACTTGACCTTGATATGGTGAAGAAAGGATTTGAGCAAGGTTTGTTGGAGCAAGATACCGTGAACTTGACGGTTGTCGAGCGTACACAGATCATGACGGATTTCCAGAAAGAAATGAACGATAATTTTATGTCAGAAATTGAAGAGAAAGACAATATTTTCTGGCAAGATGTTTTAAGTAAACCAGGTGTTGAACAAATTGGTGAAACAGGTGTTTACTTAGAAACAATCAAAGGTGGTTCAGGAGGAAGTCCAGATGCGATGAGTGATTTCGAAGCACACTACATTCTAACAAACGCCTTGGGTGATACATTGGAGAGTTCTTATGTGGGTGGAGCACCATTGAAAATGAATTTAAGTCAAGTAATTGCAGGATGGCAAATTGGTTTCCCAGCAATGAAGAAAGGTGGAAAGTACCGCTTGTTTGTTCCGTGGGAGAAAGCATACAAAGGAGGACGTCCTGATGCACCACAAGGAGCATTGTGTTTCTTTGTTGAATTCATCAATTACGGAGAAGCAGGAAGCCTAGCTCCAGCAATGCCTCAATACTAATTTGAGACCTCAAAAAACACTAGTTACTTTCATTCTTGCGTGCTTGCTTCAATTTGGGGCGAGCGCGCAGGATGAAACAATTACCTTCCGCTCATTCTACGATAGCCTCTCGTTTGCTCTGGGAGCAGAAAACGGTCTGCAATTATTTCAGGGCGGACGGAACATGGAGATGCTCGATAAATTCGCGTTAGTACGCGGTTTTCAATCAAACTTATTCGGAGATCCCGTTGAATCGACCTGCAGGGAAACCTTAGAACAATTTCTAGGGGAAACAGGAACAGAATTCAACACGAATTACCTCAAAGCAGGCTCAACATGTCTTGGCTCTTTTATGAGCTTTGAGTTCTACAATCAAATGAAAGAACTGCAGTA
Source organism: Crocinitomicaceae bacterium (assembly GCA_045105095.1). Lineage (GTDB taxonomy): Bacteria > Bacteroidota > Bacteroidia > Flavobacteriales_D > Crocinitomicaceae > UBA4466. The sequence continues at coordinate 8,550 of JBGCDF010000223.1, forward strand.
CCTGGAAGATCTGAACATGTCATTGGTGCTCAAAGGATTCAAAAAAGGCACATTCAATGAATATGAAAAGTATCTGTCCTTAAAGCAAATAGCTGCACTTCTTGATCGATTCCTTGAGATTGTCCAGGGTGATAAGATCACAGAGATCAGCAGAAATGATGCGCTATTCTGGAAATGGTTCTACAGAATCCGACTCTTCAGCAGGTAGGTGAAACAGGAATTTACATTGAAACGATTGAACAAGGGACAGGTGGGAAGCCTACCTCCGAAAGTGACATTGAAGCACACTATATTTTAACCAACGCAACAGGTGACACACTCGAGAATTCCTATGAAAATGGTTCAAGTTTAAAGATCAATTTAACGCAGGTAATAGCAGGCTGGCGTGAAGGATTCCCAGCTCTGGAAAAAGGAGGAAAGTACCACTTATTTGTTCCATGGGAGAAGGCCTACAAGAATGGTCGTCCAGGCTCACCTCAAGGTGCATTATGCTTCTACATAGAATTCATTGATTTCGGTGCCAAAGGAACACTGACCAATAATCCAGGAGTAACAATCGGCAGAAGGGAACATTGAGGTATTGAACCTGAATAAAATCGGACTTCGAGAGCCTCAGTCCTCGGAACAATGTATTAAATCGAAAATTGGCACTTCGGAAAATCAGGTAATCTGACTTCGAGAGCCTCACTCCTCCGGGATCATTACTTTAAGAACCCTATCTTCGGAGATTTGGAACAATCCAACAGCGCAGCGAATCTAACCATCCAAAAATCCAACAGCGCAGCGAATCCAACTATCCAACAATCAGATAATCGACCTACGTCAACACAAAGAAAAAAGCAATCCGATAAATCAACGGAATCAAGACATTATTCGCATTTCGCATAAAGTACCCTTGTCGAAAAGGACTGTTTACGTGATCAATCACATCGTACATAACTCCCGCGTTGATACGAAAGCTTTCATTGAATTCTTGAGAATATCCTCCACCAATAAACAGAGAAGGCGACCAAGTTGGTCCACCCCCGACAGTCGATAACGAAAAAGGGGAGCGCATCAATTCAAATTCCGCACCTGCGAACAGCACATTTCCAAACCGTCCATGTGCAAATCCACCGAAACCAAACACGTTGTATGAGCCTTGAATTCCAGTGAACGCATTGTTATTCCAGTTTCGTTGCCATCTTACCGAAGGGCCAGCAATGAAATTTTCATTGAACTTCAATCCATACTTCGCCCCAATTGTGAAACTTCCACCGTTGGTTGAGGCACCAAAATATCCATCAAAACCAACTTCCGTTCCCTCAACTTGCTGTGCAAATGAAGTGCTCAACATGAGCGTACTAATTACTGCAATAAACACTGTTTTCATCTCAACTCTTTTTCCCAAAGATAGGAAATTCAGCTATTCTTTGATCGTTAGACTTTGGGAGCACCAGATGCATAG
>JBGCDF010000224.1:0-12932 GCA_045105095.1 Crocinitomicaceae bacterium
ATGCTGATTTTGCCGACGGGGGAGATACTGTACGCATGAGTTCTACGACAGATCCATCCATTGATTTTCTCTCAACAGGTGCGAATTTCACATGGGATTTTTCCGGTCTGCTAGCAGAAAGTCAAACACTCAAGAGCTTTAATACCCTAAGTGGTGCTTCGATACAGATGCAGTTTTTGTTCGGTCCATTTGCGTCATCAGTTTATCAAGCAACTAATTTCACCGCTTCGAGTGACTTACCCCTCGATCAATTCGGATCTTTTCTTCCAGTGAATATTTCTGAAGTAAACGGAGTTTCAAAGAATTCTTCTGATTCGATCACATCAATTGGATTTTCAATTGTCGTAGATGGTAATGAATTACCGATTAGATCTGATACTATCGAAACACGTTACAAATTCCCAGCAAATTTTGGAGATGTGTATACATCACGTGGATATACAAACCTCGATTTAAACCCAATTTTTGACGCTATTTGGATTCAATACCGTCAGCGCAACAGTAATATTGATGGGTGGGGACAAATAACAACTCCCTTTGGGACGTTCGACGCACTTCGCATGCGTCATGTCATAGAAGAGCAGGATTCTCTCTATATCGGACAATTCGGTACATGGATTGAATTACCGATTCCAACCAGTACTATTTACGAATGGTGGGCAACTGGGGAATTGGAGCCCATTCTGCGTATATCAACGTCGGCTTTTAATGGAACGGAAACCGTAACAGACATTGAATACAGAGATGTCTACGATCCGCTGCTTGCCGGAATGGATGAGTTGATTGCTGAAGTGAACGTATACCCCAATCCTGCAAGCGAAGAACTGAACATTGATGGATTTTATGTTGGAAGCTCATTCGTCTTGATTAATGCCGAAGGAAAATTGGTGCAATCTGGAAACATAAGGTCTTCTTCTCAAACAATTTCTTTGGAAGGTTTCAATGCAGGAACATATACACTGCTCATTAAAAGTCCAGGTGGTTCGTTTGCGAAATCTACCTTCGTGAAGCAGTAGTAATTACCTCAATGATCATTTTTTATTCATAATGCATCTGTTTGCTTCAAACAGAAGAACTTCTTTGCTGTAGCTTCGGCAAAAGCATTAACTTTGCGACAAAGGCAAATCGGCTTATCGCTGTCCGTCGTAAGATGGAGGGAGGAAAGTCCGGGCAGCAAAGAGTACCGTACTTCCTAACGGGAAGGGTTCGTCAATTGACGGATACAGATAGTGCAACAGAAAATAAACTACTGAGTAGGACATTGAGCGTAGTCGAAATGTCTTGCGAAGAAAAGGTGAAAAGGTGAGGTAAGAGCTCACCGGGCTGTTGGTGACAAGAGTCGCATGGTAAACCTTACGGGCTGAAAGACCAAATAAACCCAGGCCAGCTAAATGAATGTTTGGCTGAAAGAGCTACTCGCTCGATCTGGGAGGGTAGGTCGTTCGATCCTGGTCGTGAGGCCAGGGCTAGATAAATGATAAGCGTCGTTTCACGATTACAGAACCCGGCTTATGATTTGCCTTTTATTTTTTTACACTTTTTAGCGAAGGCGATAACCTTGTCCACACGATATTTCGTTTCTGAGGGAGAGCCCAGAACAAAAGATGTTTTCTTTTGATGATCAAGAATATAATTCACAAGCGTGATGTGAATTCCAAGTACCTGATATGAGCTTGCCCGTCGAATACTGTTAATGGGTGTAATGGTAGACTTGGAATCAATACCCTTCAGAATGATAGTGTCCCCCTTCAAAGCTGCAAATCGAGCACGACGAGAGAGAACCTGAACAGCTAGTAAAATAATCATCACGACAAAGCTGGAAATGATCAATTGAGTTTGGTTGATTGTGTCTGTGGAAAATAGAGAGGAGAGAGCAATTAATGAGATTAATAAAAGCGTTGGAAAAGCCCATTTAATTCCAAACAAATAGTTCTTATCGTACAAGTCAACGCGAGAGTTTGCGATGATCTTTGCAGACAACAAAGTGAGTTCGTTATCCATATTTTTAACCTAAGTATGAGTAGTTTTAGCAGTACTAAGGTACGCACTTATCAGGAGAATTAGGCAGAATTTAGGGGGCAAAATGACTTAAAAAATTTTGTCTAGCATACGGTCTAGTACGTCGTGATATTTTAGCAATTGGTCGATGTGAATCGAGCTAAATTTAGGCCCCTCCGTTCGGATTTTGAGATAATCATAGACGGGAAAGCGACTTAATTTTTTGTTCAATGTGGCGTTATAACCAGAATTTTGATAGTGCTCCAAAAACTTTTTGGCGTCTGAAAAATGTTCCGCTTGTTGAACAATAGAAACAGAAATGAGATCGAAATAGATTCCAGTCGATTCAGTATTAGGGAAAACGATTTCATCTGGATATTTAGCCCAGAGACTATCATTTATTTGCTCGAGTTGGCTGAATTTGCAAAGAACGAATTGTGCGGAGTCACTCCAAGGGCCCTTTTCTGGTCGAAATGCAGTTGTCTTCGCCCATTTTTGTGTCCATTCGTACGTTTTCGCACGATTCATTTTCCTCCGCATAGGACTTAGGAAACTAATTACCTCAGATCTGGATAGCGTATGGTAGTGGGGTGTATTAATGAGGTCCGAATAGCTTCTTGCTTCCTGAGTAGAATCAGAGGTGTATTTAAATACGAGAGGATCAAGTCCTACCCCAACAAAATTGTGCCTGTACGAGATGTATGGATTTTGCGTTTTTACGCCTTTTTCAATTTCTACCAAATCTTGCAAAATCCCTTGTTTGTTTAGTTTGACAGGGGTTTGCATATTATCCGAGAACACAAGGTCGATTCCAGAATTGTATCCTTTGCTTGTCATCTCAGAAATCATTTCATCTGAAGAAAGATGACGAATGATAAGGCGTACGCTGTTTTTCTTTGAGAAATCTGCGAAGAGAACAGTATCCTCTTCATACAAGAAGTCAGAAGCAATAACCAGAGCCTCGCTTTTTATCGGTGTAGCAGTTTCAATGGTACATGCTGTGATTCCCACAAAAAATGGGAGAGAAATCCATAAAATAAGACTCTTCAAACGCTGCATAAAACAAAGATAAAAGTATTGAGACAATGAAGCGATACAGAGACTAACGGATGCTTAAATTCTTACTATCTTTGCAGAAAATTTCGGAATGGCAACGGATAAACCCAATAAGCAACAACAGAAAGTAAACTTGATTATTGCTGATCTTCAGTCAGATGATCCTAAGAAGGTGAAAAAAGCAATCAAATCTCTGGAGACGCATGGAAATGCTACGGTAATTAAACCACTTTTTCAATCTTTGAGAGAAGGTGTGTTACCAGAAAAACATCAAGCGAAAATTTTAGAGTTACTATGTAGCCTAAAAGATACTTCAGTTATTCCCGAAGTAATGGATGTACTAGATGATGAAGAATTAGTGGATGTTCGTCCATTGGTATTAACTGCTATTTGGAACATGAAGGTTGATTTCAGTGGATATATCGATGACTTCGTACTCATAGCAACGCAAGGAACATTCATGGAAGCGTTGGATTGCTTAACAATCATCGAAAACATGGACGGGCCATTCATGGAGGAGAACATCCTTGAATCGCAATTACATTTAAAAGCGTACCTCGAAAAGGACGAGAAACCGGACGCGCAAAAATCAGAGATTCTTAGTGAAATTGCACTGCATATTAAGAAGATCAATATGAATTTGATGGATTAGATTCATGAAAAAATCCCTCTTCGATTTACTTCAAAGAGGGACATGTTGACTTTAAATTGATCGAGTTATTTCGCAATACAATCTTTGAAAGAACATCGTCTAAATTCCTTATCCATAAAGAATGCTCCTCCGACTTTTCCTGTAAACTGAATGGTCTCACCACCTTTTACTTTGCTTTTGGTGGCATCTTTTCCTCCATTTGCGTCAAACATGAAATCCGCTGTAAGAGGTAGATCATTCAATCCAGTTCCAAATTTTGCCGCAACTTTATCTTGCCATGTTGCTGGCGCTCTTACCTGACCTTCGAGTGTAATCTCAGCATCCATTGGATACTTTTCATTAAATGCATCTGGACCTAATTCTTGGGCTTCAGCAATAAACTCTTCAGTTGTCATTACTGCATTTTCTTCTTGAGCATCACCTTCTGCGGTTCCATCCTTGGATTCACTATCGCAAGAAACGAATACTAGGGAAAGTGCGAGGAATAAAAATAATGGTGTAAATGTTTTCATACTGTTTATTGATTAATTGTACAGAAACAAATGTAAAGTCTTGAATACAAAGATGGTGGGACACACCGTGGGTAATGTACGCTTGGTATTAAATGCTCAACGAATGGTAGGTTTGGAACTTAATTGATAAGACTCTCGGAAGATGAATCACGGCTCGCACTGCCATTCACACTCAATAACTTTCTCTAATAATTGGTCAATTGACTGAATGAGATCTTCCGTTTGTTCGAGATAAATCGGTCGGTTATCTTTGAATTCTTCTAGCGCTATCTGGATTAGGAGTAGTTCCTTTAATAGTGTGTTGTTCAATCTCGTTTCACGCGTGTAATGTGCTTGTACTTCCATGTTTCCTGTTTTAGGCTGATTAAATGACACGATTTTCATTTTGGCCAAGGCCTGCGAAGCAGTGCATTTTAGCCTTGCCGATATGAAAATAGGTCATAGATTTGCCGTCCAATACAGGAAATAGGGGAGTGCAAAACGCGTTGCGAGAAACGAGATCGAGCAATGCGATGAGCAATAAACCTTGAATTGTAAGAAAGTGAAACGTATTCCGATTTATTCGAAATCCCAGCCAAATCGCGTATTCAATAAACCATGAGTGAAGTTGAGCACATCCTCATTCTCGATTTTGTCAAGTACATCACCAATGAATGCTGACACCATTAACTGGCGCGCTGATTTCTCCGAAAGTCCTCTTGCTCGCAAGTAAAACACAGCTTCTTCATCCAATTGTCCAGTTGTCGATCCATGTGAACATTTTACGTCATCCGCATAGATCTCCAGTTCTGGTTTAGAGTTCACGGTGGCGTCATCTGTTAACAACACATTTCCATTCGATTGGAACGCATTGATCTTTTGAGCGTCAGGACGAACGAAAACCTTTCCATTAAATACAGCTGTTCCCTTTTCGTCAATCACACCTTTGTACAGCTCGTTTGAATTACAGTTGGGAACTTTATGATCAACTACAGAGTGATTGTCAACGTGTTGTTTTCCTTTTAACAGATACGCTCCGTTCAAGTTCGTTTCACAATTCTGGCCGTTCACGTCAATGTTCAAATTATTACGAACCAAACCACCATTCAAGGTAATCGTATTGATCGTGAAGGTTGAGTCCTTTTCTTGAGATACCTGCTCTGTAGAGATGTGCGAAGTGTTCTCAGCTTCGTATTGGATTTTATCAACCGTTAGGAAAGCATTCGCTCCAACGAAAATCTCAGAAGTAATGTTAGCGAATCCTTTATCAGCATCTTCCGCGAAGAAGCCTTGAATAACATTCGCCTTTGAGAAATCTCCTGCGTTAATGATCGTTTTGAAGTTGGATAACGTCGCTTCTCCTTTCAAAATATGAATCACTTGAATAGGCTTTTCGATTACCGACTTAGCCTCAATATCAATGAGAATCCCGTCAGTAAGAAAAGCAGTATTTAACGCGTTGAAAATTTCACCTTCCAAAACGAGATTTGTGGATTGAATTTCTCCTTCCATACAAGCGGAAAGCGGAGAAATAGAAACGCCCGACGGAATCTCTTCCGATGAAAATTCCTCCGAAAAATGTCCATTTACAAATACAAACGTAGTTGCATCTTCCGAAATGCGGTAAGCATCTAGTGAAGTAACATGTTCTTCAGAAGTCGTGTAGTTTGTCTTTCCTAACCTCGCAACTCGCGTGTACTTCCATGCTTCCATTCGAGTGGTCGGGAGCTGATTTGACGCAAGTGTATCTTGTGCAGAATTCAATTCCTTCTCGTCCAATAAAATTGATGTAGGCTTTAATCCTTCTATCATGGGATGTTTCTTTTATGTGTTCGTCTACATTTTATCGAGCCGAACACTATCAATAATCTGCTCTATAGAGCTATTTCTTCTTTGATCCAGTCGTAACCTTTTTCCTCAAGCTCTAACGCCAACTCCTTCGGTCCAGATTTTACAATCTTACCATCGTAGAGAACGTGAACAAAATCAGGAACGATATAATCCAACAAACGTTGGTAGTGAGTGATCACAATGGATGCATTTTGATCGCTTTTCAATGTATTTACGCCGTTTGCTACAATACGAAGTGCATCAATGTCTAATCCAGAATCAGTTTCATCCAGAATCGACAATTTTGGCTCAAGCATGGCCATTTGGAAAATCTCGTTACGTTTTTTCTCACCACCTGAGAATCCTTCGTTTACACTACGAGAGGCCAATTTTGGATCCAATTCAACCAACGCTGATTTCTCACGGACAGTCGCCATGAATTCTTTCGCTGACATTGCTTCTTCGCCCTTGTGCTCGCGAATCTCATTGATCGCTGTACGCAAGAAGTTAATATTCGATACACCTGGAATTTCCACTGGATATTGGAATGCCAGAAAGAGTCCCTCGCGAGCGCGTTCTTCCGTCTCCATTTCCAATAGATCCGTTCCGTCAAAATCAACAGATCCCTCAGTAACTTCGTAATCTTCACGACCCGCTAAAACGGAAGCAAGCGTACTTTTTCCAGCACCATTCGGTCCCATAATAGCATGCACCTCTCCTGCATTTACAGTAAGGTTCAATCCTTTTAGAATTTCTTTGCCGTCTATTTCAGCGTGTAAGTTCTTAATTGTAATCATCTTTTTATCTCTATTCGGTCATCTCGACTCCGCTCGATGCCCTCAGGTTTTTAATTTTAATTATTCTATGTTGATCTGAACTGATTTTTCGGGACATTGAGCGGAGCCGAAATGCCCCATTTTCAATGACCGCAGCCAGTCGAAATTACCCCACACTTCCTTCTAAACTAATTGTCAATAATTTTTGTGCTTCAACTGCGAATTCCATCGGCAATTGATTCAATACTTCTTTACAATATCCATTCACGATCAAGCCGATTGCCTTTTCCTCGCTAATTCCTCGTTGCAAACAGTAGAAGATTTGATCTTCACCGATTTTTGAGGTCGTCGCTTCGTGCTCAATTTTTGCTGAACTGTTCTTGCACTCAATGTATGGGAACGTGTGCGCTCCACACTCATCGGTCATCAACAGAGAATCACATTGAGAGAAGTTACGTGCGTTTTTGGCATTCTTATGAATCTGCACCAATCCGCGGTAAGAGTTTTGTGATTTCCCCGCAGAAATTCCTTTGGAGATAATCGTACTCTTCGTTCCTTTTCCGAGGTGAATCATTTTCGTTCCAGTGTCCGCCTGTTGGAAGTTGTTCGTCACCGCAACTGAGTAAAACTCTCCAATCGAGTGATCACCTTTCAAAATACATGAAGGGTACTTCCAAGTAACAGCTGACCCCGTTTCTACTTGTGTCCAAGAAATCTTTGCATTTGTATCGCAAATACCACGTTTCGTAACAAAGTTGAAGATTCCTCCAACACCATTTTTATCTCCAGGATACCAGTTCTGAACAGTTGAATACTTAATCTCAGCGTTGTCCTTTGCGATTAGTTCAACAACCGCAGCATGCAATTGGTTCTCGTCGCGTTGAGGAGCAGTACACCCTTCTAAGTATGAAACGTAAGACCCTTCGTCTGCGACAACCAATGTACGCTCGAATTGACCTGTTCCTCCTTGATTAATTCTGAAGTAAGTCGATAATTCCATTGGGCAACGAACGCCTTTCGGAATGTAACAGAAAGATCCATCAGTGAATACTGCTGAATTCAACGCAGCATAAAAGTTGTCAGTGGCAGGAACAACAGATCCCATGTTCGCTCGAACTAATTCGGGATATTCTTGCACTGCTTCAGAGAAAGAACAGAAAATGATTCCCAATTCTTTCAACTTCGCTTTGAAAGAAGTCGCAACCGAAACAGAATCCATCACGAAGTCAACTGCTACCCCTGTCAGGCGCTTTTGCTCTTCCAATGAAATCCCCAATTTCGCCATCGTTTCTTTCATCTCTGGATCAACATCATCCCAACTTTCGTATTTCTTAGTTTGAGTCGGAGCAGAGTAATAAGCGATATCCTGAAAATCAGGTTTCTTATAATGGACGTGTGCCCATTCTGGTTCCGTCATCTCTGTCCAAATTTTGAAAGAGTTCAAACGGTAGTCTAACAACCATTCTGGTTCTTCCTTCTTGTGCGAGATTAAGCGAATAACATCTTCATTTAATCCTTTCGGGATTGTGTCCGCCTCAATATCCGTTGTAAAACCAAATTTGTATTCCTGATTCTCAAGGTCCTGAGCGAGTTCGTTCTCGGTATAATTTGCCATGCTAGTTCTTAAATTGAAAATGATTCACCACATCCGCAAGTACGACCTGCATTCGGGTTTACAAATACGAAACCTTTTCCATTCAATCCTCCTGAGAAATCAAGAGTGGTTCCGATAAGGTATAAATAGCTCTTCTTATCAACTACGACCTTAACGCCGTTATCTTCGAACGCTTTGTCGTCTTCTTTTTCTTCGTTGTCAAACTTCAGTTGATACATCAGTCCTGAGCATCCTCCACCTTCAACTCCGACACGGATAAAATATCCTACTTGTCCCTCATCTTCCATTAAGCGAGCAGCTTGTTTTTTCGCTGAATCTGTAACTGTGATCATATCTAATTCGCTTTGTATTAATACCGCTTATTTAGATTTGTTTTAAATAAGAGCGGTTTTCATGGGCAAAAATACCAAATTAATGGTATTGATACAAGAAATTGAAAACAGTATTTAGAGAAAAACTAATTCTTAGCTAAGCATGCACAATTCTTTGCAGTTTGCTACCTTTGTTTTTAAGGAAGACATCACAGCACAATAGAAAGAATAATTGCATGAAAATCTATCAGGGGTTTGATCAAATCTTAGACATACCAAATCCAGTTTTAACGATTGGTACTTTCGACGGTGTGCACGTTGGACATCAGAAAATCATTCATCAATTAAATCGCGAAGCAGAAGCTATCGGCGGAGAATCTGTGTTGTTCACGTTTTACCCTCACCCAAGAATGGTTTTGTATCCCGACAGTCATGGTTTAAGGTTGATTCAAACTCAGGCTGAAAAAATGGACAAATTGCGTCGAATGGGACTTCAAAATGTGATCGTTCATCCATTCACAAGAGAATTTTCCAGATTGACTGCTGTGGAATTCGTGCGCGATTATTTGGTAAACCGATTGAAAGTAAAGAAGCTAGTGATTGGTTATGATCATCAATTTGGTAAAAATCGCGAGGGTTCCATTGATTTCTTGAAAGAAGTCGCTCCCGTTTATGGTTTTACGGTTGAAGAAATCAGTGCTCAAGAGATCAACGAAGTAAATATTAGTTCTACGAAAGTGCGAAATGCTATTTTGGATGGCGACATGGCATTGGCAAAGAGTTACCTCGGTGAACCTTTTGAATTGCACGGAAAAGTAATTCAAGGAAATGCCATGGGGCGCTCGATAGGCTTCCCTACGGCTAATTTGGATATTGAAAACGACATTAAATTGATCCCAAAATTAGGTGTTTATGCCGTCAATGTTGTACTGGGTGATGGAACAGTTAAAGAAGGAATGATGAACATCGGATTGCGTCCTACAATTGCCAATCATGACGATCTTTCATTGGAAGTAAACCTATTCGATTTTGATGGTGATCTTTACGATCAGTATATTACGGTACAATTGTTGTCTCGTTTTAGAGACGAAATGAAGTTCGCCTCAATTCCAGATTTACAGGAGCAACTCAATCATGATAAAGAAACAATTCGCGCTTATTTTAATTCTCTTGTCTAGCTTCGGCTACGCACAGGAGTTTGACGTTTACGATTGGGAGGAAGTTCAAAATGCCGACCCTGATACTGTTTTCGCGATTTCTTTTGAGAAAGATAGGCTTTCGACACTTCCAGCGAGTTTAGAGAAGTTCACCAGTTTGAGGAAGTTAAACCTAGCAAAGAACAAATTATCCAAACTCCCCGAATTCATTTTCACCTTCGATTCCCTTCAGGAGCTAGACCTGACGAAAAACAAACTGAGCAAATTCCCAGTTGGGTTCTGCAGATTGTCAGGATTGAAACAATTAATGATTGGTAGTAACGATATTGCTTCTCTTCCTGATTGCATCGAATACATTTCAGCATTGGAATACCTCGATTTATACGACAATCCAATAGCTCACCTGCCACAATCCATGATGCGCTTAGAGAATCTTCAAAAAGTTGATTTTACAGGAATTCGCTTTAACAAAGAGTTTCAAAAACAATGGACGGAGCAATTACCCAAAACAGAATTGGTATTCGACTCCCCCTGCGATTGCATGAACTAGAAATAGATTCTTGGATGCTTTGCATTTGGATTATTGGAGCGCAAAGCGCTCGGACTGACCACGAATTGAATTAATCTCAACAATCCAACAATCCAACAATCCAACAATCCAACAATCCAACAATCCAACAATCCAACAATAGCAAGATCGGGCATTCGGCTGCGCTCAGCCCTCGGAAGATCGGAAGATCGGACAATCGAATAATCAGACAATCCAACAATCCAACACACAGCAGCGAAGCTAATCGGATAATCAGACAATCGAACAATCGAATAATCGAACAATCAATACTCCTTCGCCTCAGCAAAACCGTTCTCAATCAACCATTCATTGACGTTCAGCCCCTCTTCCGAGAGGATCACCCCAAGATAACGCCCGTATTTTCCCGTAGCATCTTTGATCGTTTTCAGTACAATTGTTTTTTCCAAGATTTTTTCACGAAGTGCATCTCTGGACTTCAGTCCATCTTCGCGTTCAGAGCCTCGAATTTCAGGAGCATCCAAGCCAAAAAGTCGTATAGAAAGACCTCTTCCGTCGGATCCCTTCCATTCTATTCCGAAGCCTAGGTCGATTGCTACGCGCGCAGTGTCACCATCGTAAACACTTAGAACGCGAGCCTTATAGTGGTATAGGAAATCATTCATTCCTCTAAAGCTACTGGAATTTCAGAGTGTAAACAATGCGGGAATCACTAATAATGAGTGCGTTAAACCGATTAAATTAAGTGATGAATCAAAAATAGCACGCTTTATATACAGAACTGATATAAGAGATGTGTCAGCATTCAATCATTTGTCCCGCTGCCAATAATGTAGCGAACACCTACTCCAAATGAATTCCCTCTTGCGCTCATGCTTACCGTGTGCCAGGTTTGATCAGAAGTAAGATTATGGCTCAATTGGTAATTCAAAACACCTACACTGGTATACAACATCCATTTTCGGTTGACGAAATAAGTAAGTCCAGGTGTGATATCTATCATGGCAGAGAACATTTCTGAACTACTCGTTGAGGCGGTGCCACCTTGGTTAGTGAGTTCATTTCGATTTACTGTATATGCGGGAATAAGACTTCCTCCAAGTGTGAAATACAATCGATCAACCAATGGAAAGTAACGTGTTACCCCGAACTGTGCCGAGAAGCTATTCCCTGTACTTTTATTCGAGTAACTTGGATTGTTTTGAGAGAACTGTGAATATCTAGCATAACCTATCCCGCCGCTTAGTAGGTACTTTTCCGAAACAAATTTCCCTACGTTGGGAGTGATATAGAAAGAGGTGGTTCTGCTCGTTGAAAAGCCGTTCGGTGCGTTGCTGAAATTTAGTCCTGCTGCACCACCTACGACATAAGATCCAGGTGTAATTTGGGCAGATGCCGTAGTTGAAATGGCAAGTGCAGTAATTAAGGTTAAAATGATTTTCATGGGTTAAGTTTTTTTTGAGATTAACGCACGTTAAATCGACTTATTTCATACGGCTTGTTAAAATTCCTTACGCAATGAAATAGTATCTCAATAGCGTGTGTTTCCGAGGGATTAAAATGAAAATCGAGTATCAATAGTTACCTTTTTATCATTCTGTACATATACTGTCAGAAACAGATAAACTCACCATATTCATGAATCATTTAACTGGAAGTATACTCGGATCAACGATCGCCATATTGACTATTTCACATCATTGTATCAGTCAATCATCAACGAAGACAAACGCACCATTTCGAATGTACAGTGCGGATAAGATCGAAGCTGCTACGGATGTCGAAAATGCCTTATACGTTGATCGCACGCGAAAAATTCTACTCAAGAGCTCACCGAAAGGTAGTGGAGATAAAATTGAGGCCGCTTCTTCGAACACGAAGGATCAATACTACTTTGAAAAAGAACACAACATTGTCTGGATCAAATTCAGAGCGGCGCGCACGAGCAAATTAGCATTCACCATCACTCCAGATTCTATTCAGGATGACTACGATTTCCTATTGTTCAAGGCAGAAGGCCCAAGTGCGATGTCGGAAATTCAGAAACGACAATTGAAACCCGTTCGCTCAAATATTTCTCGTACCCGAAACATCAATAATGGTCTAACGGGATTACGGTTAGGGGAGGAGCATACGCATACAACCGCAGGGATCAACGCTTCATTCAGTCAACCAATAGACGTCAAAGAGGGAGAGTTATTTTATTTGGCCGTTGATAATGTGTATGACAAGGGTGGTGGAGCCACTATTGAGTTCATGTACTTTGAAGAGAAAGTCATTACAGGAAAAGTAGTCGATTCAAATAACAAACCCCTAGAGGCTGATATTGTTTGGGAGAGTAAAAAAATGGCAAAAGAGCTTGCGAGCACTACATCTCGTCCTGCTGATGGGATGTTTAAAATTACCGTTCCGTACGATGAAGAAGCGAAAGATGAATACACGCTTTCCATTTTTGCTGAAGATTGTTTCTTTGAAGAAGTAACCTATTTACCTACGGACTTGGAAAAAGAGAATATC
>JBGCDF010000225.1:0-3261 GCA_045105095.1 Crocinitomicaceae bacterium
CAACACCTGATTGGACTGACTCTGTCATTAGGACGACAGTGGTAGTACCAGGTGATCCAGACAAGGATTCAAGTATGTTTGAGGTGCTTCCACTTGAACCAAGTGATCGAGACGCATGGTTTATGCATTTATGGTGGAGTGGCGATAATGGATTTAGCTTTGCCCCGAAACCAAAACACAATCATCTTTTTGCTAAGGGTACTGAAGCTAAAATGACCGACATCACTACGGAGAATTACGGCACTGGAGGCCCACCTCCATTGACGTATACCTTTTTGACGGAACATCAAGGGAATAACTTAACAAAAGTGTTAGGTGTCGATACATTCTTGCATGTTCAAACGTACAGAAACGCAGTAATTAATGATACGATGTATTTGATTGTTACTTACGGCAATCCTCAGAACGTTATGGTCGACGGTAACTTGAGATTTGATGTTGGAAATCATGCAGAGATTTGCAATGATGAGTTCACGAAACACCCACACTATTTCCCAAATGGAGAATATTGGGATCCCAGTACGATGGTATTGAAATTCGACAGTTTGAAATACGATGAGGAAAGATCGGTATTGATTCCCGTTTACATTCGTAATAATCGAGAGGCATTTCTGGAAATGAGTGTTGAATCTACGTACAACGGAGGAGAAGGAACTACCCTATCGGCAACCCCTGCAGTGGCACAGTCGCACGACCCGAATCTTATGATTGCTGAAACCGATACAATTACAGATTGTGATTATCGTGGAGGAAATATTCATTACACGGTGAAGTTTCAAAATGACGGTGGGGCGAGAACAGACTATGTTCGTGTCGAATGTTACCTAGATGAAAAAGTGGATTTAAATTCAATCCTGACGGTTGATGTGCCGGTAAGATTCTATCCACAGGGTAGTTGGAAGTGCAGGGATACAACAATCATAATTAGATATGGACATGAAACTGGTCGCGGTGCAGTCTGGAAAATTGATTATGACAGACGCGTTCTTATTGTTGAGATGCATGATATTCGATTGTACCATAGCAGTGATCCCAATTTGCCGCGTATTGATATGGCAAGAGGTCAGATTGAATTTGATGTGAAAGTCAAAGACAACTATATTTTTGGGAAGCCAGTAGTGGCCCATTCGGAAATCTTCTTTGATAATAACCCTCCTATTCCGACGAATGTTGTCAAAACAGGGTGTGAGGCACCTATTCCATTAATTAAAGGAGGTGGTTTCCAAAGTGGGACACAGTCGATCATTTGTCAATGGATTTGGTGGATAATTGGATTGCTTCTTTTGATTATTTTAATTCTGTTTATCATGTTGAGAAGAAGTAAGCGAAAGCGAAAAAACCTCATAAGGATACTAGAAAGAACTGAATAATATTTCTGTAAATTAGCAGCATGGGCAAACGACTCGTGCTGCTTTTTTCTCTTCTTGCATTGATTTTCTCTGTTGTGTCTTGTCAGTCAGGGGATGACGGTGATGTGCAAGGATCAAAAGAAGTTGAAAACACAGTTGCCCAAACAGAACCCGATTCACTTCTAGCTTGGATGACGCATCTAAAAGATGAAAGTCAGGTCTACCGCGATCAAGGTGATACACAAAAAGCAGTAGAGAAACTGTCGCAAGTTATTGAACAACGTTGGCGAGAACCCAATACGCTTGAGGAATACGAAAAACTGGCTTGGATTTACACGAATCGTGCTTATCTGTATAATGAGCGTCAAGGGGATTTTCTAGCGGCCAAAGAAGACTACCTTTCGGCATTGCGTCAATTTGAATCGTGCGAGCCGTCCGATTTTTTGGTTGCTCGTTATGTCTATCAACCTCTCGGAAATATATACACGCGCTTAGGAGAGAATGAGATTGCAATATCTATGCTTGAAAAGTTTAAGCAAGTGTGCGAATCGAATGGTGCAACGGAGGCACTAATGAACGCGTACAATGATATCGGTCGTGCCCACATGAACGCTTCGAAATTTGAGGAAGCAATAGAATGGTTTTCGAAAGGAATTGAAATAGACCAGACTGATCATTTTAACATTGGTTTACTTTATTCGAGTAAGGCAGAAGCAGAGGAAAAGAACGGAGATTCTCAACGAGCATTTCGTTCCGCGGAAAAAAGTATTCAGAATTTAGATCGATTAATTCAAGCAGCGGATGAAACGGATTTTCACCATGTGGCTGCTAATCGCTATAAAATAGGTGTGTTGGGAGTGTTGGCGAAGTCAACGGCATCAACAAAAGGAGAGCAACTTGCCCATCCAATATATCAAGAAGCACTCAAATTGGCGAAGAAGCTTTATCCAGATAAACACAGAGGTTTAGCCAGAGTATACGTTAATTTGGGTATGTCGTTCGCCAAGATCGATAATGAGATAGAGGCACTAAATTGTTATCAATCTGGTTTGAATGCAATACTTGATGAGGTCGATCTTGATAACTTCAAACAACGATTCAAGAAAACGGAATTGTTCGCTGATGTGGTCATTGGAGAAGCCTTGTTTGAAAAAGCGAAAACGGCTCATAAATTATATAAGAAGGAAGGTGATCGAGATTGGTTAAAGACTTCTGGAAATACATACTTGACGTATTTTGATTGGGTAGAAATTCAACGCTCTGAGCAGTTTGAATTCAATTCGAAATTAGGAACGGCAGGAGAGATTCATCAAATTGGAGAAAGCGCACTCGTGGCATTTTTTGATTTGTACAAAGAAACGAACAATCCAAAATGGATTGACACGGCCTTTATCTTAATGGATCAAACCAAAGCAATAGTCCTTGCGGAAGAACGAGGGTACAAGAATTTGGCTGAAAAGAACCCGAAGTTACGTAGTAAGTTGAAGCAGCAAAATGCCTTAAAATTTCAACGATCTCGATTCGAATCAGACATCAAAAACCTTGGGGAAATCACTCAGGACAAGCAAGAGGAAGTGCGTCGATTGAAAAAGCGATTGAGTGAGATTGATAAAGAATCTCAATTATTGGATCAAGAAATTCGAAGATTATTTCCCTCATATCGAACGAAGGAAAGTTCAAAACTAGAAGGTAAAGGGCTAACCCGCTTGAAAAACAAATTGAAAGAGAAGAAGGCGAGTATCGTAAGTTACTTCGTTGGAGACCGTTCGGTATATGTGATATCGGGTTCTCCGAAGGCGTTCAGATTCAAGAGTTTTTCAAGTGATGCACTTAGACAGGTTACTGCGTCGTTTTCGAGTGAATTGATTGCGCCGACTACTTCGACGCCTGAGAAATATGCTCGGGCAGGGAA
>JBGCDF010000226.1:0-6247 GCA_045105095.1 Crocinitomicaceae bacterium
CCCATAACTGTATCCATGGTGTCCAATGGATCAGGCAATAATGTCCACGCATCTGTAAAGTGCGCAGTGGCAGCATTGGGCGTTAAGCCGTCATTATCAACAATCGTAAATGTTGCTGGAAGACCACTTTGAAAGTCTTCATTCAATATTTCTGTTTGCGAACTCGCTGTAAACGAGCTGATAGCGAAAACGCCGAGAATCCATCCTTTAATCATGCCGTAAAAGTAGTGTTTTGGATATAAATCCATACTGTAATTGTCAGATGAGATGTCATTTTTATCAAAGATTAGCAAATCCATCTCTTTTCCTTTCATATTGAACGAATGGAAGTGTCAATCGGTTGAAAAATTGGAGGCAAGTAAGAAATGCTGAAAGAAAACTACTCCGCTAGGTTGATAAGAATATCTTTGAACTCCTGATAGAAGGAGTCGAAGGCAATCAACTTCTCTTTCAGATATTGCTGGATTTCAGGCAAGTCGTTATCATTGAAAAAATTGAGATCCGTTCGTTCCCAATAAATCCTTGATACATTTCTACCTACGAAGACGCGATCAAATTCTGACCATATCCCTGCAGATCCCATCGCATCTTCTAATACAACCCGTAATTCAGTCATTTGTTCCCAGAGAATTGCACGAATGCCATCATCCTTGGGCTGAAGATCGAGCGCAAAGCTGGTAAACTTACCCGTTGTTTCCATCCGCAAATAAACGTCTTTGACGCCCAGAGGATATTTGATCCAGTTGATTCGTTTGCCATCAGATGAACGAACATTGCGCATTTCTTTTTGGAAACTCGTCCAAAATTGGCCATTACGTTCTTTGAGTTCTTCCTTGGAGATCATGAATACAAATTTGGCGAGTTTTTCCGAGTATCACGTAGAAAAACGGATTTTTTGCAACTGATGTTACTTTCCTTTGTTCTCAAAGCTGTACTTTAGAAAGAAAAAAGTATGAGAGTCGTATTGTTTATTGGTGTTTTGTTGATGGCATCTTGCTCGGAGTCACAAGTGAAAGAAGTAGTTGAACAAGGAGGACATCAAGTCGTTAGTGCCGAGAAGTTCAAAGAAATTCTGTCTGAAGAAGATATTCAGTTAGTAGATGTGCGTACTCCAGAAGAATATCAGGAAGGAACGATTGAAAATGCTGTAAACATTGATTTTCTCGCATCGGATTTCAAAACGAAAATTGCGGAGTTAGATACATCCAAGAAGACAGTTATCTTTTGTAGATCTGGAGGAAGAAGTGGCAAAGCAGGGAAGATGATGGAAGAAATGGGATTTGCTACTATTGTCGATCTTTCTGGCGGATACAGCGGATGGCCTTACAAATAGTTTATCCTGAGTTTTATTGATGAGTACAGGTAAAAGAGTCTCCATTCGAAAGAAATTCATTCTCATAAATTCCGTCGAATAGAGACTTAGATTCCCCCTAAATTTCAACGCGAAATGTCGTTTGAACTCCTTCAAGTGGTAAGGTGCTCGGGCTGGATGGTTCAGCTATGAGGACAACGTCATACTCTCCGGGAATCCAAAATTCTTCTGGAGTCATGCCTTGAGCTTTAATTACGTTGTCCAATATTACCGTTATTGGGTACGGAGGAATTGGACCTACTTTAAGGAGGCGGTAATCGGGATTAGAACTGTCGAATTTTAGTTGAATATTGAGTGTCCAGGTTGCAAGATCCCAAACGTCATTTGTAAAGCCAATATCTACTTTCATTTGCAGAGGGTAACCAGAGCTACCATAAATCATTTTAATTGTGTTTTTTTCTGACATGATTGTGTTTTTTGTGATTAGAATTATTTGGCTTTCATTGGAGCCTTTGTTTATTGATTGTGTTGATCTATTCGGTTAAGAGTGCTTATCGCGTTTGTACTTTGGTTATTTTCCAATTTGACTTCGTGCCATAATCGATGCTCTCAAGAGTGATTTTGTCATACGAACCCTTACATGTCAAATAGAAATATGTGTTATTGTGAGGCGATTGTATCATTAATTTGAACTCATTGGATGACACTTTAAGTTTTTTCCATTCATAACTATAGTTAGGAGTTATCTGGCTCAAAAAAATAGGTGTTTGCGCACTAGAGCAGCACAGATAATACTTGTCATTCGAAACGAGTGTTATGTAGAAAGTATCTTCTTTTCCCGGTATTGGCTCGAAGGTCCAGTCTTGCAATGCCGAATTGCTTTTATATTCCTCAAGAATAGGATCGAAAACATCCCCGATTCTAGTTAAAAAAGACTTGCCGTATGAAGGTGATTCTGATATCATAAGTAAGGAGGGGCCATCGGCATAGGTATAATCCAAATCTTTAATCGAAAGGAAATCGGAATTCTTTGTGCCATCAATGAGATTCAGTTCATTTTGTCCCTGAATTCCAATCTTCCATAAATGGTCTTCCTTGTTCTGGTAGTCGCTCGCTCCGGTAGAGGGAAGATAATCGGAGTTCGGATGTTTTTCTTGCCATTTCGCCCAAATTCGATCTATGTTGCAGTGATGCAACCAAAAAATGGGGTCATTAACCGCGGTTGATACACTCTTCATCGCACCACCTATCCACATGTGAACAGCATTGTGCAAGCCCAGAGGTTTGAAACCTTCTAAAGTATTTCGGAAGCTATTTGAGCTATTTCGATTCCAGGGGGAAGTATCATAAACATCCATTTTTAAACAATCTTGTACAGACGTACTGGTTGGAAGACTGTTTCCCGCTCCACCCAAATCACGATGCAGAGAACCATGTTTTTTCGTGTTGTCATCATTAATGAGATAAGTTTGCCAGGCCGGAAAGTTTTGATACGGAGTTGTTCCGAATGGTCCACTCGTTACTATTTGGTCATGAACGTTTCCATTGAATCCTACAAAATCCTCGGTCCATATCTTTGAGGCCTTAGGGTCTGAAAGTGCCGAATCTTCAGTCCAGTCCCAATACGGGAGGCAAAACTCTTCATCCTGCAGAACTCTTCGCATATCCTTTTCAAACATGAGTAAAAACTTCCTGTGCCATGGTAAAAATGTGGGCCCTTGGTGCGCTTGTGGAACGTCATATTGAGGTCCGTTAGCAGGTACTTTTACAGAACGCGCATGAATGTCAACATAGTAATTGTAGGTATTGACCGTCTGTCCATCCATATTCGCTCGTATCTTTTCATTTTTCAATTGATATACTCCTTGAACGAATTGTTGAAACTCTTCCTTGGATAGTGAGAATAAATTCTTTCTAACTTTCATACTGTTTAGCGTTAATTGATTGTAAAACAGTTGTAAGTTCAGTCTATTAGGACATTTTTTTTAGCGTTGATTAACGTATATTGTAAATTCACGTTGATCTACCTACTTCAATGTTTCGTTAAAAGGGATCGGATCGCACGAATTCAATTGAGTTTTAGTGAAATGAAGTTTGTGATTTTTCTGTTAACGAAGTTGCCACTTTTATGAAATCAATCAGTCTATTTTTATTCCTACAAATCTTTTCGATAGCCCATGCTCAATCACTACAAGGTGAACAAGAGGAGAGCATGGCGAATTTCGCATCAATTCTAATCGACTATGAAATTCATAATGATAAAGTCGTAGCAATTACCAAGAAAAACCGAGAGTATTTCCTGTATTTCGAGGATACAAAAGGAGCAAAGCTCTTTCAGTCGATTGATATTTTCTTCGCTACAGATTTGGAGATCGATTGCATGGGAAATCTCTTTCTAGTTGGGCTTGATAGTGCTATTCAATTAAACATTACCGATTACATCGAACGAGTTCAAACACTCGATATAGAAAGCTACAAAGCGAATATTCAAACATGCCGTGCACTATTTGAAGAATCCCTTGTCAGAGAGTCGTTGAACAACTCATTGATTTACGAAGCGCTCGATGATTCCATTTTTGCCGAGCACCCCGTACTTTTCACTATTCAGATTTGGACTGATGATATCGCTCGCACTAATACAGAGACGCGAAATTTTCAATCATTGGATGCAAGAGATACACGTCAGCTTGATGATCGGAATATTGGTTTTTCTCGTCCTTTTATCGGGGCGAAAAGAGGGAACATTCGTCGAACAGAACGTCCAGGTGGCACGGCAGCTGAAATTAGCGCGTATCAAGTAGGGGATAGCTTGTGGGTGTTCCAAGAGAAAACGGAATTGCTTTTTGTTTATGATGAATACGGTTACTCTGATGGCTTAAATAAGATCGACGGCTTGGAATATTTCGAGTTTAAACTGCTTCAAGATCAGCAAACGCAAGATGTCTATGTTATTTCTAATGATGCCAGCACTCGTGTCATTCAAAAAGTGGATAAAAACGGAAAGCTGAGTGAAGAAGTGAGGTTTTACAAAGGCTTTTCAAAGAGTTACTTAAAAATATCGAATGGTTATCTGTACTTCAGAGATTCAAAAGGTACAGGAGAATCAATCAAGCGCATTCATCTTTCGAAAGGATGAAGATAAATATGATGGCATTCCGTTCTTCAAGAGTAATGAGCGAGTCTATCTGTAAAGGGTATTTCTATGGATGACCTATTGTTTCAAGACACTGAGTCGAATTCCATTTATGTTGTCCGAGTTAAATTCAGAGGTCATGATTTCAAACGCATATCTTTATTTCTTAGATGATAAGCAGATCAAGACGGCAGTTAACCGCGTAGGGCTGAATTAACATAGATAGCCTGAACTCGCCCGAATTCAGACGTATTCCGAATATTACTCTATCTTTGACCGATGACATTTAAAGAACTCAATCTATTGCCTGAAATTTTAAAGGCAGTAGACGAAATGGGATACGAGAAGCCCACACCCATACAAAAGAGAGCGATTCCTGAAGCGATAAAAGGTAGAGATGTGTTGGGATGTGCTCAAACGGGTACGGGTAAGACAGCTGCGTTTTCCATTCCAATTCTCCAACTTATACATCAGAATCCTCCACAGAATGGGAGAAAGCAGATTCGCTCCCTGATTTTAACTCCCACGCGCGAGTTAGCGGCTCAGATTGGTGATAATATCAAGGCATATGGTAAATTCCTTCCTTCAGAATACACAGTAATTTTTGGAGGAGTCAATCAGAATCCTCAGGTAAGAAGATTGAAAGCTGGAGTAGATATTTTAGTAGCGACTCCTGGTCGATTATTGGATTTAATGAATCAGGGGCACATCTCCTTGAAGCATGTTGAATTCTTCGTCTTAGACGAAGCTGACCGTATGTTGGATATGGGATTCATTCATGACATTAACAAAATCCTTCCAAAGCTTCCAGCGAAGAAGCACACCATGTTTTTCTCTGCAACAATGCCGCCGGCTATCGTCGAATTGACAAAGTCTTTGTTACATAACCCAGTGAGCATAACAGTGGATGTAGTATCATCTGCAGCGACAACGGTAACACAGGAAGCTTATCATGTACTCAAACCAGATAAGAAGAAGCTATTACTTCATTTACTAAAGAATCCTGAGATTGATCAGGCATTGGTGTTTTCAAGAACGAAGCGCGGTGCTGATCGATTATCGAAAATTTTATCAAAGGCGAAAATCTCATCAGGAGCAATCCACGGTGATAAATCGCAAGGGCAACGCGAACGTGCACTTAAAGGATTCAAAGAAGGAAGTCTTCGCATTTTGGTTGCTACTGACATCGCAGCCAGAGGAATCGATATTGACTCACTATCCTACGTCATCAACTACGATATTCCGAATGAGCCAGAAACCTACGTTCATAGAATCGGTCGAACGGGGAGAGCAGGAGCAAATGGAACGTCTATTTCACTCTGTGACCTGGATGAGCGTCCGTATGTGAAAAGTATAGAGAAGCTTACAGGTAAGAAAATTGAATTCATTGACAATCATCCTTTTCCGATTACAGATGAGGGAGTCAAAGCGTACAAAGAGATGCAAGCATCCTACGCGAAGCAAAACGAAATACAGATGGAGAAGCGTCGTGAAGCTAAGAAGCGCAGACGTGAAGCTGAGAAAAACGGAACTGCACCCAAAAATTCTCGTAACAAGAGAAGAAGGTAACGTCAAGAATATAGGAAAACGACCCGATTTAGTCATCAACTGAATCGGGTCGTTCCATTTATTAGCTAAGGTAATTGTTCGAATCAAACGTAGTTTATCAGCGTTTTACAAATCGTTCAGTTGCACGAATATTACCGTCCTTCACAACTTTCAATAGGTAATAACCGCTTTCAAGGTTTTCAATCATAATAGATGGGTTTGCATACGTTCCAATGAGTTTTCCTCCAATTGAG
>JBGCDF010000227.1:0-2506 GCA_045105095.1 Crocinitomicaceae bacterium
AATAACGGTCCCACTCTCTTACTTCTTCGTCATCCGAAGCTATTTCAGTGAGCTGATTATAGCGATAACCGGGACTCGTTTGCTTCATTCTCATTGGTAAATCATCTATGACAATTTCACCTCCATTTTCAAATAAACTAGCAGATTCACTTACTTCTTCTCCTGCTGCGTTTTCAACCGTTTTTGATAAAAGCACCTCAGCGTTCTTATCATGAAAAAAGAGCGCAGCTTTAAAGTCGTTGTTGTTTTTGATTAAATAGTCATCTTCAATAAGAACTGATTTATTGGTTTGGATCTTCCAATAGTTCTCATAATGTTCTTTTAAGGATTCCGGAAGTTTTACCCATTCCATATCTATCCGAAGATCTTTGAGCCGTTTTTGACATACTTCTGTATTGGCAATGTAAAAGCTATCTCCTGTGGCAGGTTCAAAACCAAAGGGCTCAAATGGCTTTTTAGCATCTATATTGTTGCGGTCATTTTGAAGTACCACGTTTTTCATCCCATTCACATCTACTTGCAGGTGCGCTTTGTGTAATCCTAAATTCACAAAGTGCTCGTATGCGCTGCGGTATGATTGCTTCCCTGGAAGTCCTTTTAATGCATGACTTAAAGTAAAGACCAATGAAGGATCATCAGATCGGAATAATGTCGATTCTACTTCGTCTCCAAGAGCAACAATTGCAGGGCTATCTTCACGGAGTAAAACTTCAATTTTTAAGGAGTTTAAATAAACCTGATTCCGATCGTATTTTTTCACTTCAGGATGTTCAGTTGCTAAACGACCAACTTCTTTCACTGTCAATTCTTTCTGACTTTTTAGCGCTAAAATTTCATAAATATTTTGTGTGTCATCAACAAAGTATCTGCCAATATCTCTATCATCAAAAATTATGTTATTTTCACTTATAATAGTTTGTCCAGAAACGGATATTACATAAGCGCCCTCCATGGCTTCACCTACATAATTTCCAAAGGTAAATGCAAGCTCCTCAGGAGCAAACCAATCCTTTTCTGTGCTGATATATGTTTGTAAAGGTTCATTATTTTCAAATACTGTTTCTAGGGTCTCAATATCCGCTTCATTTGCACCTAAATCAAGTAATAATTCAATTTTTCGCCTACCTTCCTCAAGCAATAAAATGGGTGAACTAAAGGCAAAACCGAGTTCAGCTGGTTTTAGTGATTGATCTGAAATAGCGTCTAATCGATTACCAAGCGTTTTAAATCGTTTACTTTCTTCTTCCTCTTCGTACTCGCTAAAAGCGAAATCACGCGCATTTGTTGTTGCATATAGATCTGATAATTTCTCTGCGCTAGGAGAGGGGAGCGTAAAAGATCGTATCTGACGATCAGCAAGTTCCAACAAACGGTAAAGATTCTTCTTATCTGCATCTGACGCATTTAGATTATTTCCTGTTTGAAAGATCGTTCTAAACTGTTCTTCAATGAGTTTTAACTCTTCTTCTATGTATTCTACTGCTTTTTCTTTATCAACTTGTGTACTATTCAAATCGGCAAAAACCTCATCAAGCGAAGCTAATTTCCCTCTGTAAAAAGGCAAATCTTCTCCTGGTAGAGGTTTGCCATATACGTGTTTTGTTAAGGTGTTAAAATCTTCTAGTTCATGCAGTTTCTTTAAATCATCTTGTCTTTGAATTCTCACTTTTTGCATGTAAGCCTGATCCAATAGGGCATATACTTCTTGCCATTCAGTCGTCAGTCCTTCGGCTTCTTCTTTTTGTTTAGTAAGTATGAAGTTAAACTGCTCAATCGTAAGAAATAATTGTTTTTCTACATAGTTTATGGCCTCCTCATTTCCGTCATTGACCTTTTCATGGAGCTCAAAAACGTCTGTAATTTCGTCAGTTGGAAAATCAGGAAGAGGATCTGTCGGTTTTGGCCTACCTCATGCCATTTCCAGCATAGTTACAAAACGTACTTGCGAACTTTCTCTTGTTTTTAAGTGTGCATCTTTAATGGTTAGAAATTCTTTTTGAACAAAGACCGTTTTTAGTTCTGTAATTTGTGCTTGGCTGATAACTGTATCCTCATCTGTGGTGTACTGCAAGGGATTTCCAGAAGCATCTTCGCCTGCTTGTAAAACAGTTCCCTTTTTGACTTCTAAATAATCACTATTTACAGCGAGTTCAAGTAATACATTTACGACATCTGGCACTGCTTCTTTTGGACCGAGACCAAGGCGCTCTCTAAAATAAAAATCAAGATGCTTTTCTGTTAACCCATTGAGCTGTGTTTTGACCTGATTCAATAACTTCAAAAAAGTCATAAAAAGCACCACGTGTGGTTTAGACAAAGTGGCTTTCTTCTCTGAATCATTCAAAAATTGATCCGGGTCTTCTACAAAAGAAGCGAGCTCTTCTGCCCAGCGTTTTTGTTGAAACCTTCTGTCTTCTGGAGATCCTTGTGCGAATAGTTGCGGATCATCAATTAAAAAAGATTCCCAGTTGGCTGTTGGATTATTATCCGTATCAAAAAATTGAAG
>JBGCDF010000228.1:0-13056 GCA_045105095.1 Crocinitomicaceae bacterium
CAGGAACTTTTTATCTAATTGGCTTTCAAGACGTATTATGCACAACAGGAAGCTTTGCAACCTGTAATACTTTAAATTGGTCAAACACGACCGTACTTCCACCTCCCCCGAATGACGATCCGTGTTCAGCTATTGCCCTGAACTCTGCTTCAAGTTGCAACTACACGACCTACACCAATGCGAATGCAACAGCCACAGCAGGAGTAACCGCTCCGGGATGCGCTGGCTATAATGGAGGTGATGTCTGGTTCAGTGTAGTAATTCCCCCCTCTGGAAATTTGGTCATTGACACTCAGGCTGGTGCAATAGTCGATGGAGGAATGGCCATTTACTCTGGCACCTGCGGTTCACTTACACTCATCGAATGCGATGATGACGATAGTCAAAATGGAGCAATGCCTTCCATTAGTGTCACTGCAGGAACTCCAGGTCAAACCCTCTTCGTAAGAGTCTGGGATGTTGGCAATAACAACAACGGAACTTTCGGCATCTGCGCTGTTGAGTCATCAGCATGCGGAACCCCACTTTCTGATGATTATTGTGAAAGCCCCACTATGCTCTATCAAGGACCTAATAATTTTTCATCGGCCACTACTGGCTACACATCAGACATTCCTGGAAATCTGGGCATGAATTTTTGTGGTAGCATCGAAAACAATTCATGGTTCTCCTTTATAGCATCAAACACTACCGAAACGTTCAACTTTATTAGTATTACTAATTGTATAAATAACCCCGCGATAGGCACTGGTATTCAAGCAGCAGTATATCAAGTAACTCCGGACGTAAATGGATGCTGTAGTGTCTTGAATCTCGTATCTAATTGCTATAGCTCCAGCACGGCAACGCCCGGAATTGTAACTGCAACACCGTTAACCGTTGGAAATCAATACATACTTGTGGTTGATGGATTCTCTGGAGATCAGTGCGATTTCACCTTAGCCAATTGGTCAACAACTATGCTACCTGTAGAATTATCTGACTTTTACGTGCTTGACTTAGGTAATCACAATGCACTTAGATGGGAAACTGACTCAGAGAAAGACAATGATTATTTTAATGTTTTACGTTCTTTCGACGGTCTTGAATTCGAGCGAATTTCACAGTTAAGTGGCGCCGGGGATTCGGAAGAAAAGAATTTCTACCGCTATGATGACACCGATGTTCGCAGCGGTACGGTATACTATCAACTTGAACAAGTAGACTTCAACGGAGATCGAGAAAAAAGCGAAATTGTTGCGATTAATCGAGAATCAGATCATGAAGGATTAATTACCGTTTATCCAAATCCTTCAACCGCAGAAATTACAGCTGAAATTAATGGAAACAAAGGCCGAAGTGGTTTAATCTCAATCACTAACATACATGGAGTTGTAACGCATGAACAAGAAATTTTCACTTCTGGAATCAAGAAATACAAATTCGATCTAAACAATTGCTTTCCTGGCGTTTACTTCGTGCGATATCAAGATGATAACTCAAGCAGAACCGTTAAACTTATTAAACAGTGAATATGAAAAAGTTAATTATCCCGATCGTGCTTTTCTTACTTTCCTATTCCGCTGATGCTCAATCCTGGGATGCAAAACTAGAAAACGCTCAGTTCCAGACAAGAGTACATAATCACTTGGCTTTTTCCAGTGAAATCAGTAAAAACCAAGGCATTTTCACCGATGAAGATTTCGACCTTGTTTCCGACCGATGCCTAACAAAAGAAGGCGTTTTCAAACTCGAATTAAGCGACGACAAGTCATCCATCAAAGTATATTTTTTGGATTGGATCGACCAATGGACGATTAACTGGTTATTCATTGAAGGAAACTCTGAATTTGAAGGCAAATTGAGGATTAATCAGAAGATAAAATTCACTTTTTAACTTCTATGCTTCAATCCAAAAAGAATGGATAACATTTAGAAAGAGCGGAAAGTGTGCAGGAAGTCGATACTCAAAAAACAATTCCAAGTGAACTCAAAAAAAAGATAAAAAACTGAAAATCAAACAGATAACAGAGATGTCATAAAACAAGAAATATTACACAGATAGCGCCATGGTAACAATCCTGCCTCTTTTTTGGTAACTCATCGCATAAGTATGTTCGCTTATCGAATGGTTATATTCATTCATCTGAAAAAATAATGTATTCGTCTAATATTATCGTATCTTTAATAATAAATACTCATTTAGGGATTGATATGACCAACATTTTACCTACCAAACATATTTTCACTTTACTATTCTTTTTGACTTCCATAGCACCGTTAAGTTCTGCTCAGTGTGCGATTCCCTGTCCTCATACTTTTCAGTTTTTTGGAAGTGGCATTGCACCAACACCGGGGAATAGCACTACGATGAACACGTGTAGTTTCATCGGTGAGGCGGTTACCGCAACGGGAGCTGTAGCAGGAGATCAATACACTGTGGATGTTACCTACAGCGGATTCCCTCCATTAGCGCCTTTCATCGTTATTTACGATGCTACGTTCACGGCCATCGCTTGTGGACCAAGCCCTGTAGCGTTTACTGCACCATCTTCAGGAACATATTACTCTATACCGTTTGCAGATGCTTTTTGTACGAGCTTCGATCCGAACTTCGGTTGTAATGCAACTTTGTGGTCAAACGTAACACCTCTACCTCCACCACCAAACGATTTACCTTGTAATGCAATATCATTAGCACCAGGAGCAACGTGTGTTTACCAAACCTTCACGAACGATAATGCAACTGCCGCACCGGGAGTTCCTGTTCCTGGATGTGCTGGTTACCTAGGAGGTGATGTTTGGTTTACAACAACGATTCCTGCATCAGGGATTATCTCAATCGACACTCAAGTAGACGTAGTACTAGATGGTGGAATGGCCATTTACACAGGGACATGTGGATCACTGACTCTTCTAGAGTGTGATGATGATGATAGCCCCAACGGAGCCATGCCACTTATACAAGTAAGCACTCAACCCCCTGGCACCCAAATATTCATAAGGTTCTGGGAGGTCGGAAATAACAATAACGGTGACTTTGGTATATGTGTCACTGAAGTGTCCACGTGTGGTACCCCACTCACTAATGACTTTTGTGAAAGCCCCACGAATATAGTTCAAGGTCCTGGAACACTTGTGGGAACTACAGCAGCGATTTACACGGCTGATATGCCTGGAAACCTCACCTCTACATTCTGCGGAAGTATTGAGAACAACTCTTGGTATCAATTTACTGCGATGAGCACTACAGAAACTTTTGATATTGCGAGTGTCACGAACTGTATCAATGATACAAGTAATGGAGCGGGAATTCAAGCTGCTGTGTATGAAATTACCTATGATGCTAACGGATGTTGTGACGCATTAGTATTAGAATCTAATTGTTACGGCCCAGGTAACTTCAGCCTTGGTACCGTTACAGCAACACCACTTACGATTGGTAATCAATATTTATTAATGATTGATGGATTCTCCGGAGACGCCTGTGATTGGACAATCTCAAATTGGGTGGAAGAACCACTGCCTGTGGAACTCACAGAATTCTATGGAATTACCCTTACACAGCATAATGCATTGAGATGGGAGACAGCATCAGAAATAAATAACGATTACTTCAGCGTATTAAGATCCTACGATGGTGAAAACTTCGAAGTCATAGGTGAAGTAAGTGGAGTAGGATCTTCTCAAGAAACCAATTTTTACCAGTTCAATGATTCAGACGTTCGCTCTGGGCTTGTATACTACCAGTTGGAACAAGTGGATTTCAATGGAAATAGAGAAAGAAGTGAAATGGTAGCATTGAACCGTGAATCGAACAGAAGCGGATTGATTGCTGCATACCCTAATCCAACAACTGGTGAAATTACGACTGAAATAAACGGAGTCGATGGAACAAGGGGTATCATCTCTGTTACAGATATGAAAGGTACAGTGATTGAACAAAAAGTGGTATACACATCAGGAATCGAAAAACACTATTTTGATCTGAATAAATATGAAGACGGTATGTACTTCGTAAGATATCAAGATGATAATGCAGATCAGACAATTAAACTTATTAAACAATAGATTATGAAAAGCTTGATATTTGCCACTTTCGTATTGTTTACCTTTAGTTCTCAGGCGCAATCCTGGGCAGCTAAAGCAGAAAATGCACAGTTCGAAGTGAACGTGAACGAGTGGTTAGCTTACTCGTGTGAAGTAAAATTGAATCAAGGTTTGTTCACAGATGATGATTTTCAATTGGTTTCGGATAGATGCCTGACAAAAGATGGAATATTCCGACTTGAACTGAGTTCAGATAAATCAACAATTACTGTTTACTTCCTTGAATGGATCGACCACTGGACGATTAATTGGTTATTCAGTGAAGGAAGCTCAGCACTGGAAAACAGATTGAGAATCCACCCGAAAGCTGCGTTTACCTTCTAAGGTTTTCAATAGGGCATTCACTTCTAAAAATCATTTCAATTAACTCACCTCTTTCGAGCAAGGATATACCATTGGTTGCAATCAATGTAATAAGGGCCTATGCTTAACTTTTAGAGGGCCGCTTTCCATAAAATTCTGTATACTACAACTCAAAAATTAGCATTCCATAATCACTCGAGAATCTATACGTATATATAGCTCACCTTAAAACAAGGAATCAACGGAAATGTGCTTACCTTTGCCGGCGAGAAACGAATACGTCGTTGGATATCTTCCTCTCTAAAACGGGTCAACTCCCCCAACAACTCACTAGGTATAAATACCCCTTTATCGATTAAAACAACTTATTTATCGATAGAAATTTGCTGTTCACCTATAAAATAGCATACCTTTGTATCGTTAGATTTTACTACTAAACATTTAGATATGGTTGAATTACATTACAAACGTATTTCTACCCTACTCCTCTTTCTTATTTGCTTTACTTCGACAAGCTTCGCATTCTGTCCATTCTCACTCAATGGCGGATTGTTTGGAAGTGGTGCTGCTCCAACTCCCGGAAATAGCACTACAGTTCAGACGTGCAGTTTTGTTGGTGAAGCAACTGCTGCAACTGGCGTAGTGGCAGGAGAACAATACACGGTAAACGTTACTTACTTGAATAACACTGCACCGTCAATTACTCCTTTCGTGGTCATTTATGACTCGGCTACAGCAACAATCATCACTTCGGGGCTTGCCACGGTAACATTTACAGCCCCTACCTCAGGAACCTATTACTCGATTCCATTTGCGGATGCTTTTTGCACGAATGTCGACCCGTTTCTTATTGATGGGGATCCGAATACATCAATTGGATGTAACGTAACCTTGTGGTCGAACGTCACTCCTTTCCCCCCGCCACCGAACGATTTACCTTGTAACGCTACCGTATTGGCGCCAGAAGCTACATGCTCGTATACGATTTTCACTAATGCACATGCTACCGCCGCACCAGGTGTACCTCCCCCTGGATGTGCTGGATATCTTGGCGGAGATATTTGGTTTACGACAACGATTCCACCGTCTGGAATTGTATTAATTGATACAGATATTGGAGGGGTGATAGATGGAGGAATGGCTGTTTATACTGGATCTTGCGGATCATTGACACCTTTAGAGTGCGATAACGACGACAGTGGTAATGGAGCGATGCCACAAATTGAAATTGGCTCACTCGCACCAGGCACTCAAATTTGGATTAGATTCTGGGAGGTTGGAAACAATAGTAACGGTGAATTCGGAATTTGCGTAACGGAAGTCTCACAATGTGGAGTGCCCTTGACAAATGACTATTGCGAAAGTCCAACACCCATCTCGCAAGGACCAGGAACACTATCTGGAACAACCTCTGCAACTCATACTGCTGATATGCCTGGAAATGTAAACATGTCATTTTGTGGAAGTATCGAAAACAACTCTTGGTATCGCTTTACTGCATTAAGCACTACTGAGACCTTCAATTTTACGAGCGTAACGAATTGTATTAACGACCCATCAAACGGTGCTGGAGTTCAGGCTGCAGTTTATGAGGTGATCAGTACTCCAGAAGGATGTTGTGACGCGTTGAATATACGGTCGAATTGCTACAGCCCTGCGAATTTCTCGTTAGGAACTGTTACAGCAAGCTCCCTTACAATTGGAAACTCATATGTATTGATGATTGATGGATTCTCTGGTGACGTCTGTGATTGGAGCATTGCGAACTGGGTGGCCGAAGTTCTTCCTGTTGAACTCTCTGAATTTTATGGTCTGACGTTAACTCAACACAATGCATTGAGATGGGAAACGGCTTCAGAAATGGACAACGATTACTTCAACGTATTGAGATCGTATGATGGCGAGAGCTTTGAGCTTATTGGTGAAGTAGCTGGTGTGGGATACTCACAGGAGACGAACTACTACCAATTTAACGATCCAGATGTTCGTTCAGGACTTGTGTATTACCAACTAGAACAAGTCGATTTCGACGGACACAGAGAGAAAAGTGAAATCATTGCGTTAAATCGAGAATCAAACCAAAGTGGATTGATCGCGGCATATCCGAATCCAACGACAGGTGAAATTACGACTGAAGTAAATGGAGCAGACGGAATCAGCGGAGTGATCTCTGTAACAGATATGAATGGTACATTGATTGAACAAAAAATTGTGTACACTTTAGGAATCGAAAAACACCTATTTGACCTGAGCAAGTACGAAACGGGCATGTACTTTGTAAGGTATCAAGATGACAGTTCAGATCATACGATTAAACTCATTAAACAATAGATTATGAAAAGCTTGATATTTGCCACTTTCGTATTGTTTGCCTTTAGTTCTCAAGCTCAGTCATGGGCAGCTAAAGCGGAAAACGCGCAGTTTGAAATGAACGTCAACAATTGGTCAGCTTACTCATGTGAAGTAAAATTAAATCAAGGCCTATTCACAGATGATGACTTTCAACTGGTTTCGGATAGATGTCTAACAAAAGACGGGATCTTCCGATTGGCTCTGAGCGGGGATAAATCAACAATTACCGTTTACTTCATCGAGTGGATCGATCACTGGACAATCAACTGGTTATTCAGTGAAGGAAGTCCAGTACTTGAAAACAGATTAAGAATTCACCCTAAAACTGTATTCACTTTCTAATCGAACTCCATTTCAGATCATCCCGTGAAGCCATTCAAATGGAAAAACGACAATGGGATATTCCATTAGATTCATAGAATAAAGTTTGTCCATTCGAAGCTCATTTGATTTCTATTCATGATATTTGAATTGTGAATCATCCAATCCAAAAAATCTCCATCGTTGGTCTGGGAAACGTTGGCTCCCATTTATTTGATGCTTTCTCTCGAGAAGGTATCAAAGTTACGCATGTATATTCGCGGTCAAAACCCTCCGATCACGTCTTGCATGATGCAGAATGGGTCAAAGACCCCAGTGAATTACCAACGGGCCAACTCGCAATTGTATGTGTTCCCGATGACGTCATTTCATCAATTTTGAATAAAATTCCTGACGATTGCCCAGTAGCTTACACTTCAGGGTCCGTCATTTTAAGCAACCTTCCGAAACGAGAAAGCCTGGGAGTATTTTACCCCTTACAAACCTTCACAAAAGGAAGTCCGATTAATATTTTTGAAGTGCCTTTCTTCATTGAATCATATGAGCCAGAGTTCGCTTCGCAACTGTTTGATCTGGCATGGAAAATCAGTCGGAACGTAAACTACGCCAGCTCAGAAGACCGCAAGAAACTGCATCTTGCTGCCGTGTTCATCAATAACTTCACGAATCATTTGGCGCATATTTCGAAGAGCTATCTGGACCAAGAGGAATTGGATTTCGATCATTTAAAACCTTTACTGAAGGAAACAGCGCGCAAACTGGAATCGCAGGACCCAATCAACATTCAAACTGGCCCTGCACGCAGAAAAGATCAGGAAATCATCAATGAGCATATAACGGCATTACAAGATCCTGTTCAAAAAGAAATTTATCGACTTATTTCGAAAAGCATACATCAAACTTACTTCAATGATTAGTTACAAAGAAAAACTTCCTAAGATTACCACATTCATTTTTGACGTTGATGGAGTACTAACCGATGGACAAATTCTACTCATGGAAGAAGATTTCGTGCGCTCCCTAAACTCAAAAGACGCGTATGCGATGCAGTATGCTGTGAAAGAAGGATATCGAATACTGATCATTACTGGAGGATCTTCGACACTTGTTGAAACACGATTACTCGGGCTCGGCATTCAGGAAGTACGGTTAAAGTCCTTCAATAAACTCAATGTATATAAGGATCTCAAAGAAAAATACGGCTTCGAAGACAATCAGGTGCTCTACATGGGAGATGACATTCCTGATTACGAAGTACTCAAAACGGTTGGTGTAAGCACATGCCCTCAGGATGCTGCTGTAGAAATCAAAGCTATCTCAGATTATCAATCTCCATTTGACGGAGGAAGACATTGTGTACGAGATGTAATTGAACAGACTCTTCGTTCGCAAGGAAAATGGTTCTCGAAAAATGCTATCGAATGGTAAGCGACTAGCGCGCTATCACTTTCCTCACATGTGAAACGCCATCGACGGAGGTCCTCAAAAGGTACATTCCCGATCCATAAGGAGACAAGTCAAAGGAATATTTCCCTTGGAAAGAATCGACTTCCAATACTTGCCCCAAACTATTGAGTATTTCTACTTCAACAGCTTCATTCATGGAACTTTCAATGTTGATCATTCCTGTCGTTGGATTCGGGTAAACAGATAAGTTATCTCCTATTTCCTGCTCAGTAATATCCAACACAAGCGTAAACACGGTATGTGGCGGATCGTATGTTGCCACTGAATCATTTGCTCCAACTTTACAGACGTATGCATGATGAAGTCCCATGGCTTCTCCACTCATCTGACCAACGGCCAATGCTCCCCCATCGCTCGTTGGAATGATTTCGTTAATTTTTTCAGGCTCGTAATAGTATAGGTGAAGTATCGTTTTGTTATCCCAGAAGAAGACAAAATTCATTCGAGAAATGACCAAATCATCTCCATCGGGCTGTGAGGTAGGTGTGAATAAGGTATATCCAACGTATCGTTTATCAGGAACGCCATAAGCAGTTGCCTCATGTGCCTTGTAGTCGCCCTCAATTGAATGCGTTGTTTCTCCCTGAGAATTACCATCGTGATCATGACGCATATAGTACACATCATTCCCATTGGACCCTGGACCATTTCTATATCCAACACAGAACACATCCATGTCCGATGCAGAAACATCATTGATGTAATAATTTCCAGTCGGGCCTATGGTATCTGACCACAACATGGTTCCATCTTCATGAAATTTAGCAACGTACGCTTTCGTTAATGATGAGTCCGCTATGTACGTATGACCTGCGACATAAAACGTAGAATCATCCCAACGTTTAATTCCACTTAGCATATCACCTCCAGAACCTCCGAATGTCTTCGTCCAAAGCGTATCACCATTTTTGTCCGTACGTACGATGTACATATCTTGGTTATTCGTTGGATTGGAAAGTGTTTCTCCCACCATGAACATTCCCGTATCACGTGTTAACGCAGCATCATGCAAACGCTCCCAACTCGTACCTCCGTATGCTTTCTCCCATTCCAAAACTCCATTTACGTCTGTTTTGAATAGATAAAAATCGTACCCTCCAGAACCGATTGAATTCGTAGTTCCCGCCACGAGAAAACCATAACCTTCTTGATACGCTACGCGTTTTCCTTGATCCATTTCACTTCCTCCGTAGTGTTTCGACCAAACGGGAACTCCCGAAGTATCTAATTTCATTAGAAAGGCCTGAGATCCAACCCCACCAGGATAACTATCTGAGGAACCTGTGATAATAAAGCTACTATCCTCCAACTGAGCAGCGCCTTCGGCACTTTCATCACCTCCGTTCGCATATAAATGGAAAAATGGTGCTTGTCCAAAGGACAAACCAGTGAAAAACAATAAACCGATTACTATTAAAATGCGCATCTTAATCGAATAAAAAGTGACTGTCCATTTCCTGTTTTGGAAACAAGACCTATAATATTTTCTGAAGCCAAACCAACGGAAATCTTTTCGAAGTCCAGGTTTGCGTATAACCCACCGCGGAAATTGGTAAATCCACCATAACTTACATTTGCACCAAAGCTTAACCAATCGGTTGTTTTATAATGCAATCCAGCATAAATGAATGGGCTGTAAATGATACTTGGGAATAATCGAATTCCGAAAAACGATTGTAAGTCTTTCGGGGAATGCTGATCAACAATCTTTCCTACTTGAATAAATCCTGGAAGCAAGACAGCTCTTTTCTTCATAGATGACGAGACACCAAGTTCAGCGAGCACATCAATACTGTCCGAAAGAATTGAATTGTCTCCAATCACATCTTCAAACTCCAATCCCGAAAACTGAATAGTCGTATCTATGCGATAATATCTTTGTTCCTCATACAAATAAGCCATTCCAACATTCTTCGCCAAAATCTGGATGTACGCTTCACGACCTTCTCCCCAGGCAACAGGTAATTTAAAATCCACATCTACCCCCAAACCGATGCCTTGGCTAAATGAGTTTGAATTTCTCAACAGCATTTCACCATCCATTACTAAGGTGACGTCCTGCCCATCTTCACTCTGTGCAATCTCGAAATCTCTGAAACCACCAGAAAGGTAATTGTTGATATTATACAGATTTAGGCTCACGTTGGATTTTGTCTTATTATCGATCATCCCAACACCGATCTTTTGCGCAGAAACAAATGTCAAATCCATTCCGGACATTTGCATGGTATCACCCACGTAGCGGTCATTACCGTAGAAGATCAATCCAAAAGCATCATCCGAATAGATTCCTCCGCCAAAGGCATTCGCCCCAGCTTTGAATACCATTCCCCAATCGCGTTTTTTTAGTGGTTTGATGTTATAATTCCGATACTCCGCTTCTCCCATGAAGAATCCTCCGACTCGGTTCAATCCTTTGTGACGTGCATCAGAAGCATCTTTGATATCTGAAGAAATCAATCCACCAAAAATGAACTTGGAGAAAAACTGATTCTGGATAGCCGACCCCGAATAACTTCCTCCACCAGAAAGAATGATTTCCTGTGATCTTGGCAAGGTATCATATTGAATCGGCAACATTTGTGCTGATACAAACTGACTTCCGATTAAGGCGCACAAGAGTGCGCAAATATGTGTGAATCTATTTTTCAAACTAGAACTGATTTTCCGTCGTAAAACGTGTTCGTAATTTCACCCCAAGAAAGGCACCTGCTGGAATCTGGAATTGCTCATTCGTCGAAGTATTCGGATTCGGCGTGTTAAACTCCGATTGAACAATGATGTATTTGATGTTCTCTAAATCATCCACGACTTCGCTGCTCAACACCCACTTAACATCTGAATCCATAATGGTTAAACCTGTCGATGGATCCATCGTTCCATATTCTGAAGACTGAATTATTTCAGTACCGTCAACTGTATGGAGCACTGCCTTATTCGCATTCAACATAATGAGTTTCACGTTCGCTGCAATGGGGAAAGCGTTTCTTGCTTTTAGCAATAATTCACCTTTTGTCACTCTAGCCGTTGTGGACGTTTGCACCAAATCAACGGGGAAGGTATCTTGAACTACCAAGGCATCAAACCCAATGGAAAGCGGTAAATTGGCGTAAGCACGCACTTTGAATCTACTATCAGGATAAATTTCATCTGATCCTGCAGAGACATTCCCCCATGGATTGATTTCCACTTCATATCCTGCTGTGTATTTGGATCCAAGGTTTTCAATAAACGCTTCCAGATTACTATTACCCTGATCGAATACGAGTTCCTTGATCGATGGATTAATTCCGCCCCAGCCTCCAGTCGCTGGATTTAATGTAAATGCTGTTCCAATCTGAGGATGAGTTAAATCCAACACGCTTCCCGAATTGTTTTCACTTTTCAGTTGAGTTAACAATCCCGAAGCTCCTACTTTGATTCCATTTTCAATTTCAAACTTGATGGTCGATGCTGGAATATCCACGGCACCTGATTGAATTAAGTTCATCACATCTAAATTGATATCTGTCGTATCTGAAACTATTTGATTACCGAAATATCCTCGTGCGTATGCGAGTTCAATACCTCGTAAGCCAACATCGACTTTAACGACATGCGAATTAGTAACTGTCACCGAAGGACCATTTGGATCAGACCTAACAGTAACCACGGATGTCAATAGGTTTCTTTCGTTTCCATTTTTCCCCGTTAAGTCAAAGTCATAATCTCGAAGGTCAATCGTCGCAGACACAACACCTGGATCAGCTATAGTACCAGCATCAGCGACAATATCTTCACTAAACGGAACTCCATTTTTTGAAACTCCGAGCAATTGCACTTTGAAAAATGCTTTGGTCTCGACTGGGTTCTTTACCGTAATATCCAAGGAACCTTGTTTGGCAATAATTTGCTTCAATTCAACATCCGAAAAACCTAGATCATTCTCGGAGGTATCCGAAAGGAAAGTGAAATTCGGAGGAACGTTGATAAAAGCAAAGTTGATTCCGAGATTCTCACTAATCGTAGTATCTGGAATCTCAATTACGTCATTTACTCCACGATTGAGTAGTTCTCGTTCAAAATCCACCACATAGTAACCAGACGTACCGTCAAGAGTCGAATCATTCACTAAATTACTCAGCGACAATGAATCGTTAATAATTGGAGCACTCCAGTCAGTTTCCCAAACGGTGTTCTCCTTCTTACAACTACCTAACAGCAGTGTAAATGTCAGAAGTATGAATAATGTGTTTCGCATTGTAGTTAAGACGTTTGATTAGGTCAATTGGTTTGGTTAAACTCGTTCAAGTATTGTAGCGTATCCCTGCCCGACACCAATACACATATTCACAAGCGCATATTTCGTATTCGTTTCTTGCAGTTGTATTGCGGCAGAATTCAGAATTCTTGCTCCAGTCATCCCAAGTGGGTGACCGATTGCGATGGCTCCTCCGTTTGGATTAATTCGTGGGTCATTATCTGCAATTCCCATTTTACGAGTACACGCTAAGGTTTGTGCGGCGAAGGCTTCGTTCATTTCCA
>JBGCDF010000229.1:0-9343 GCA_045105095.1 Crocinitomicaceae bacterium
GAAGCGTACATTTCACTTTCTGAGGAAATAGATGACTTAACTGCTCAACGAGATGGACTCATCACTCAAGCTGAACTAGCGTCGGATCCAGCTGAGAAATACAAAGCCTTAATTGAGGCGCAACGACTAGATGTCGAGCGAACTAAATTACTGGATCAAGCGAATGGCCTGAATGATTTACAAGGAGAGGTTCAACGAAAATTTGGAAGTGTTGACCCATCGGATAGTAAGGTGTCTAAGGTTGAGCAAGAGTTTAATCGTTTGATTGAAGCAGGAAAAGAAGAGGAAGCTCTGAGCTATTTGGCCCAGCAGCAAGATGACATCAAGGAAGCGAAAAGTGCATCTACTCAAGGGATGGTGGACAAGCTTGTTCAGGAAACCATTGATCAACGAGAGCAACAAGATGTTTTAGCAGATCGAAATCAGGTAAATGCGCGTGAAATTGAACAAGCGAAGGCTCGAAAAGTTGAATTGGAAAGCAAATTGCCTGACGCAAAGCGAAAAGAAGCTGAACGAATTCGAGAAGAGCTCACAGAGGTAGAAAATACTATTAAACTGTATCAGGATGAGCAACAATATGCGCAAGACAGGATCATAGAAATTGATCGAAGTATTTCTGTATTGGATGCGCAGGTAAACGTAATTCAAACTTCAGGAGAATCTGTTCTGAAAGAGATTGATCAGCGCAAGTACGACGATGCACAAGCGGCAATCCGTGCTCAAGAAGCCAAAGACCGCGCGGATGAATTAAAAAATCAACTAGCGCAAATAGAATCGAGTAATCCTGAAATTGCGGCAACTAGCGACCCTACGAACACATCGAATACAATTGCAAACCAACTGATTGAGGAGCATACTGCCTTCGTCAATCAAATTGAGACAAATGGTGAGGACAAGCAAACGCAAATAGAAGCGCTGATCGGTCAAAATGAACAAACCATCAATGCCATAGATCAACGTTTAAAGAGGATTGAAAACGAATTGGTCAGTTCTTCTGGTGATGAAAACTTGATAGCAGAGCAAACGAAATTAAATGACTTCAAAGAAGAACTTGAACTCAAGCAATCAGATTTAGCGGAAGAATTACAGCAGTTACAACCCGAATTGACGCCTACATTTACAACGGAAAGCGTTCTGTCGAACATTGCACCAGATTATGAGACGTCGAAAAATACGATCGAATCGGATTTGAGTTTAACGGAAGTTGATCGACTGAATCTATTGCAAGATAATGATCGAGCGCTTGTGACATCCGCGGAGCAACGCCTCAACGACATTCAGCAATCCCTAGAAAGTGACCCAACAAATAATACCTTATTGGAGGAACTTCAGGTAGTCAATAATCTTCTGTTTGATACAAATAAAGAGATTGAAGATCGCGCTGAAAGAATCGATCAAATCGAGAATGGAACACCGAACGTTGCAATCACGAAGGAAGATATCATTGCGAATATTTCACCGAATTACACAAATGAAACCCAATCGATTCAGGCAAATACTGGTTTGACGGAAGCAGAGAAATTAACGGAGCTGAATCAGCTCGATGAGACCCTCAAATCGACCACTCAAGATCGCCTGGATGAGGTTCAAAACTTACTCGCGGCAACGCCGAATAATGCCGAATTGCAGGGAGAAGCTCAGATTTTGCAAGATATCATTGGGGATTTAGATACGGGTATCAGCACACGAGAAAATCAAATTGCAAATCTCGCGACATCAACCACTCAGCCATTTAGTGCAACAGACGCCATCGCTGAGGTACAGCCCAATTATACTTCCGACCTTGCTGCGATAGAAACAAACGACGACTTAACGGCGACGGAAAAGCTTCAGCAAAAACAAAACTTGGACAATGAGCTCATCGCAAATCTTCAGGAGCAATTAGAAGAAGTGCAGAATCAACTGTCGGCCGATCCAGCCAATGCACAATTGAAAGTGCAGGAAGAAGGGGTAACCGAAGTCATCAATACAACACAGAACCGAATAGGCGATCAGGCTCGTGCACTCGATCAATTGAATGGCGCCAATGCAACTGTTGATATAGCGGCTACAAAACAATCGATTCTGGATGAGGTGAAAACGGATTATACAGATCGTGTCGCGGAAATCGAGTCATCCACAGTACCAGAGGTCGAGCGAAACTTGAACAGGCTTGAGCTGGAACAAGAGATTTTGGAAGAATTAGAAGAACGTGAAAAGAATGCGGGCGTCCTAGCAGCAATAGGAGATAATAGTGAAAATGAGGAGTACAGAGCGAGGGCTGAGGCCTTGAAAGAATTGGTCGTTGAACAGAGAGATATTGTGGAGCAGCAGCGTCAGGCTAGTTTGGAAGCTTCGGAATCAGCGGAGATTTATGAAGAAACTATCGCTGGTGCAGATGGAAAATATAGCGTAGAAATTGGTGATTTGTTCAGTGCTGATAATCCTAATTCGCAGAAGATTGTTGAGCGCGAGCTTGAACTTCAGGAGAAACTTCAAGACGAACTGGATAAGAAACAGAAAAGTTTGGAGCGTAAATATTCCGCAGAGGTTGATCTCGAATCACTGATTTTGGCGAACGAAATTGAAGAGAGTAAAAAACGACAAACAGCGGCAGAGAATGCTACGAATGTCGCCACCAACAATGGGAATACTGAAGAAGAATTCATTTCTGATTTAAGAACTACGTTCATTTCTATCGGGGATATTGAATTCGATAATCCATCGCCAAGTCTGGAAGAGGCAAAACAACACGAAAGTGATTTACAGGATTACTTGTTGGAGTTGAGCACAAAGAAAGTGGAGATTCAGGATCAATTGGAAGTAACTCCGGACGATACAAATCTTCAGAAACAACTTACTTGGATTACTCAGGAAGAGGAGAAGGTTCAGAGTGAATTACGCCAAATGGAAATTACGATTGGAGACTTAGAATCGTCCAATGTAGTTGCTCAAAACTCCATTGATAATGATCTTGAATTACGCAATTTAAATACGAAGCGAACTGACATTGAAACTCAATTGGAGGATCAAAACTTATCGAGTTCGGAACGCAGAGCGCTGGATGAGGAATTAGAAGAAGTCAATGCGGCAAGGTTAAAGCGAACGAATGAAATTCAATCTGAGCAATTAGTAGCTGCTCAAGAAAGGCAAGATAATATCAACAATGCTCTGCAACAATTAGGACAGAGTGATCCGGAAACAACTGAGGTCAAATCCGCCATTGCAGCAAGTGAAGAAGAACGTCAGGCAATTGAAACATTACTGGAGAAGTCAGATGCTGCAAAAACAGAAGAAGAACGCAACTACTGGCTGAATGAAGCCGAGACGCGTCAGGAACAACTCAACAGTCGTTTGGAACGGGTAGTGGAGAATCGCGAGATTCAGAATATTGAGGAACGCGAAGATATCACCGTTCTTTCCAGAGAGGAACTGCAGAAACGCAGACGCGGATTCATTATTGAAATAGGAGACCTCGAGGTTGAGCAAGAGCGTGTTGAGGAAGAAATGGCTGTGGCTAAACGAAAAGAGCTGCCTGCATTGAATGAAGAAAAAGAGGCGATAACCGCTCAATTGGATTTACTGAGAAATCAACTGGAGCATATCGAAGCACGCATTGAGAACTTCAATGTGACTGAGCCTGTGGATCGTATGGCAGTTACTGGATTGGATCAGGAAATCACCTTTAGTGAAGAAAGAGAAATTGCCTCTTCAGATGAGTACAAAAATTACCGCGAAGAAGGTGTGAAAGCACTGGAGATTGAAAATGATTTGCGTAACTTTCAACTAGAATTGGATCGGGAACGAAAGGAATTGGTTGATTTATTGGCAGAGCCAGAATCATTTGAGCGCGATGAGAAAATCGAGTTGAAAACAACCAGAATCAAGGAACTGGAAACAACGATTCAAGACTTAAATACGAAGTTTGACGAGCAAATGGCAGTAGCAGATCAACTACTTCCAGCTAACGAAGAAGAGGCAATGAAGATTAAGAATTTGTTGGTGCGAGGCGTTCAGCCAATCAAAACGGCAGTGGTTGCGACCGCTGTATTGAGCATGCCAACTACTGGATTCTCAATCGACGAGAATACCGAGAGTGTTTATTCGGAAGCCAATCCGATTCCTGTTGGAGTCAAGAACCCTTCAGGATTAACGTACCGTGTCCAAATTGGGGCTTTCGCGCGCCCGATTCCTCAAAATCTGTTCAAAGAATTTAATCCAGTTTCTGGGGAAAAAATTGCGAATACGAATATCACACGCTACATGGCTGGATTCTTTAATAGCAGCGAGTCAGTAGTTGAAGCGCGCAGAGCCATTCGAGCACTAGGGTATAATGATGCTTTCGTAGTGGCGTATTGCGATGGAGAGCGAATTAGCTTTGGTCAAGCCCGACGTTTGGAAGCTTCAGGTCAATGTGTACCGAAAGGAACGAGTGAGTTGATTCTGGAAGTTGCTGAAAATACCGCGGATCACATGGGGATTCCAACTGTGAATGAAGTGGTAGAGCTTCCAGAGTACGCGTACAATCAAGCTCCAGGAGCGGTAGAAGCTGATCCAATCGAATTGAAGCAAGGATTGTTTTTTACAGTTCAGATTGGTGTATTCAATCGACCAGTGGATGATGCGACCATCAAGTATATGCCTGAAATTCTAACGGTTCGTTTGCCAAATGGATTGATTC
This sequence comes from Crocinitomicaceae bacterium, assembly GCA_045105095.1. Classification (GTDB taxonomy): domain Bacteria; phylum Bacteroidota; class Bacteroidia; order Flavobacteriales_D; family Crocinitomicaceae; genus UBA4466. The sequence continues at coordinate 4,661 of JBGCDF010000229.1, forward strand.
GCTACGCGACGGGAATGTTTGACTCAGCAGAGGAAGCATCTCCGAGAAGAAGAGAAGCTGTGAACAAAGGAATACGCGATGCATTTATTGTCGCGTACTACAAAGGAGAACGAATGACGGTGGCCCGAGCTCGAATTTTATTGGAGAGAGAAGGTCCATCCATTTTACAGTCGAACATCGAGAAAACACAGCCAGTTGACGTAGTGGAAGTTCCTTCAAATGTTCAGAGAACGGATTCTGTGACTGCCGAAGTAGTGGAAACAAATATCACTACTGAATTGAAAGAACAAAAGATTCAAATTGTAACCAAAAAGACCTTCGAAGATTATCCAAGAGACATTCTAAATCGTTACAATACAGAAGGAAACTTTTACTTTGATGAAGCGGATGGTAAGGTGAAATCAGAGATTTATTCGAGTGAAAAAGAACTTCCTCGTTTATATAAATTTGAAAATGATATAGATACGCTGTATCTTTCGGATGCGGAAGTAGAAGCCGAATTCGATAAACGTCATATTGTGGTGAAACTGTTGGATGATAAAGTACCGGGAGATTTGGCCGATTGGTTGTTGAGAATGGGATACCAAAGGAAGTTCATCCGAGCGAATAGTGGACTAGAACTGCATATTCAGGGAATTGAACCGAATGCTGTCCAAGACGTACAGTACCGTATCCGAGAAGTTGGTTTAGAACCTGTTTTTGTGGAATTAGAAGAAGAAGATTAAAAAATTAAAATACATATGAATCCAGAAATTGATGTATTAGAAGATGTGTTAACGGTTGAAGAGATTGTTGACAAAAAAGATTTGATCGTATTCAACGATGACGTAAATACGTTTGATCACGTAATTGATTCATTGATCAAGGTGTGCAAACATAAGCCTATGCAGGCAGAGCAATGCACGTTTATTGTTCATTATAATGGCAAATGTCAAGTGAAGCGTGGAGACTACGAAACACTTGAGCCAATGTGCGTTGCTTTACACGATCGAGGAATTCAAGCAGAAATTCAATAAAAAATTAATTGCAGTGTTTGTCATAATGAAAAAAGGCAGTATATTTGCACACGCTTTAAGGAAACAAAAAGCGAAAATGGCTTCGTAGCTCAACTGAATAGAGCACTACATTACGGCTGTAGAGGTTTCAGGTTTGAATCCTGACGAGGTCACTAATTTCTAGAAAGCCCTGTAAACATGGTGTTTACAGGGCTTTTATTCGTTTCTAATTCCATTCGGAATTTTAAGACTATATGAAATAGGCATCACTCCACTACAACCAAACGGATAACTTCTTTATGATTTGAACCGATACACTCAATTAGAAAGCACCCTGTGTTAAGCACAGTTGTATCAAGTATAAAACTGTATTCTGAAAAACGACCTTGGTAAACTAATACTCCCATTAAATCGTAAATTTTCACTACTGAAAAATGCTCCAATTCTCCACTGATGTTAATAACCTGCCCTAATTTTACAGGGTTCGGGTAGAGTTTAAAAGATGATTTATCAATGTTGTCAGCGGACAGCAATTCACATAAACTTGGTGATTGCGGGGCTAACTCTATTGCTCCTTGAGACGATAAGTTCTGCCCTGCAAGACCTGGGTAATCAATTGGATAAAATTGAGCTCTAAAAACTGTGTTAAGGGAAGGAATATCTCCTTGCGTCATTATTCCAGTATTATTGGTGGGGTTAACATATGACCACACAATCTCCGACTGACTGTTTATTTCAATGAATTCTCCTTTAGGACCATCAGTAAACAGAATTGCTCCATTTTCAAGTGCAAATGCTCCACTAATATTTTGAGCATAAAAATCTGAGGGGTTAGTGCTTTCGTATGTCCAGAATAAATCGGTCGGAGCATAAGGATTTATTGCGCCAATTGTATAAGGATAACCTGCCTCAGAAATATCTATCATATCCACTGAACTATAGTCCCCTCCTAATCGACCTTTTCCATTATTGAATACTAGAATTTTTCCTTCATTTGGAAAACCAGGTTTGATGAAAGTTGCATGGTGTTGCTTGAATAGTTTTTGATCCGCAATTGTTCCACGATCATATGTTTGTGGATTTCCCCATCTATAAAGAATATCACCTCCCTTGCCCGAATTACCTCCAGCATGACCCGCCGCTTCAACTGTTGTTGTTGAATGATCAACGATCCAAAACTCCCCAAAGCTATGTGAGCTAAGTACTATTTCATCAGTAAGTGGATTATAATCTACTGAATTGATATGAAGCCAATCAGGATTCGTTGGAGGTCCAGGCGCAACGTAATTGACGTTAAGTAGTTCTGGATGATCGCTCACAACGCCGAAGTTATTTTTGGTACTGTCAAAGTCCTGAACAAGATGATCCCAAGCATTCCATTGCCATACTATTTCTGCTGAATCGGAATTGATTGGTTGCAGTTCAATAATTGATTCACTCCAAACCATTTGATCATTTAAAACGGTTGTAACAGCAGGATTTTTACCCGCTTGTGTGGCATCCGATAATGTTTTACTTGCCCAAGTCACCACAAGAACATTGCCATTGGGTAAAACGATTGCGTCATGATGTTGACAATACAAAGAGTCTGAGACCTGATAATTCCATAAAACATTTCCATTCCAGTCGTAAATTTCAACTACACCTCCTTTACCACTTCCTGAGCCAAACCAAGGTGATGTAACTGCACATGTTCGAAGTAAATCACCAGTTGGTAGCAAGTCAACAGAGAGCCCAGGTTTGTAACTGCTTGTCCATTCATGTACTTTATTTCCGCATTTGTCAATGAGATACGTTTCGTTACTGGATATGCCCGAAAACAATACATATCCATCGTGATTCTGGGGGGTATAAGATGTTAATCCAATTGTTTGTCCATATCCGTTGTAACTGAACAAAAATACGAGAAGAATGCCGCTTAATTTCATGCTATTATTAAGTTGTAAATTATCTATTCAAGATGAATTGCTTGATCAAGTTATCGAAAAAAGCAGATCGGTTTATGGGTTAGGGGTTCCTTTGAAACAACCAATATTATAAGGGAAGTCATAAGTCCAATGATAATGATATATTTCTACCATTTGCCCGTCCCATAAAACTTCATGAGTATGCCCATGGCACTCATCTAAATCCGCTGAGGTTAATAATTCACCATTTTCGCCATAAGGACCGTAAATTCCAAAACCATCTAGCATATATCCAGTCAGGGGAGAATGACCTTGAGAATGCGGATGAATGTGATCCATTAAGTCGTCTGACGGATAGTGATAATGATATCTCTCAGTACCGTCAGTATGCCCACCAAATCTATCAAGCATTTCGTGAGCAGCTGCATCATTTCCTAAAGTTGATGAACCATGATATATGGCACAACCTGTTAATGAATATCCTGACGGTCCAAATGGCACACAACTTGGATTGGTTGCAACAGAAGGTATTTCTGGAAAGGTGTCTTGAAGAGTCTGTGGTGAAATAATATTTGGATTTCCATCGTACTGATACGCAACGGAACCAGGTGTTATAGGAAATATTCCTGTAGGATGATCGGGTAAACCATTTCCGGATAAAATTCTATTCCCACTACCATCCAAGGTAACAGAAAATTGTCCAGGCCAAATCACATCTCCCTCAACTTGAGGTTTAACAGTGTAATCCCAACTTCCATCTGGATTAGTCCAGTCAGTTGCGTCAGAATTTCCAGCACCATTAGACGGTAATCCACAGAGCCATAATGACTGAAATGCAGGGCCACCACCTCCTTGGTTTTGGATAATTATGTCAGTTGGACTGACACCTCCAAATGGTAAATGTGTAAGGTCTGGCTCCTCTAGACCTGTAGCGCTCGTTCCCCCTGATGTCACAGTAGGCTCTTCTTCTTCTTCTTTTTTGCACCCTACATTAATGATTAAAGCGCTTAACAATAATGCTCCTAAAGATACTTTTAATGAATTTCTGATTCCTAAGTTCATACTTTTATATGTTAGTTTCCATCTTAGACACTATTTGTAATAAAAGGTTTAATCCGAATTTTTTTTTTTTTCTGGAAGTCGTAACTTAACACCTTCAAAATGCTAAAAATCAAAATCATAGACCTACGTGTTAAGTGTATATTTACGGGTGGAATTCTATTTAAAGTCGATGTACCCACTCCAAATCCTCCTCGAAAAAGTTAGAACTTCCGACCATAGGGGTCACAAAGAGCATCCCAAACGGGGTGCTTTTTTTGTTTCTCGGCGGTTCAAACCTGTTTGACCTGAAGTTCATTGAGGATGAACGAAAGCACTGACCGAAGGGAGGTAATCCTGACGAGGTCACAAAAAGTTGGAAACTCCCTTAAACATTAGGTTTGAGGGAGTTTTTGTTTTTCTTAATGTTTCTCCGTAGTTGTATTGGATCAATATCAAAACTTGGGGATCTAGAGCCGTAAACATTTAGTATTCCGAAAATGAAAAACAGAATCTAGGATGTTATCCGCGCCTATTTTAAGGAGTGAAGAAATCGAATTGAAACGAGCTAGTGTTTGAGAAAGCGTGAAGATGGATATCGAAACGATCACCGAAAACACCGCGTTTCGAGAGTATTTCTGATCGTAGAAAAATAAGCGCAAAGGGCATTTTTGAACACTTTTTGTGCCCAACCAAAAAGTGTTGAATCTTGTTTGGAAAAGAGAATATCGTAAATAAACTGT
>JBGCDF010000230.1:0-7605 GCA_045105095.1 Crocinitomicaceae bacterium
CTCCAGAAACTGTCTCGATGAGTTCAGGTTGAAAAATCACTCCTGCCACAGCCCCAAGCAGTACACCAATAAACAGGGCCGGAATTGCACTGACTTTTTTCACGATCAAGAAAACAACAATAGCTGGTACAGCAAATAACCAAGGAGACACCACAAAATGAGTATCAATCATGTTCAAAATCAGGTCAACATCCTCCGTACTAGAAGCATCTTTCGCTCCGAATCCAAGCAATAAAAAAATCACCAAGGTGATTACAATTGAAGGTACAGTAGTCAGCGCCATGTAGCGAATATGCGTAATCAAATCAGTTCCTGCCATTGCTGGAGCCAAATTTGTTGTATCCGACAGAGGGGACATTTTATCACCGAAATACGCTCCAGAAATAATCGCTCCAGCTACCAGGCCTGGTCCAAATCCTAGTGCACTTCCAATTGCCAAAAGTGCTACCCCAACGGTTGCAATGGTACTCCAGGAACTTCCTGTTGCCATTGCCACGATTGCACTCACTAAACAGGCCGCAAAAAGAAAAATAGACGGGTGAATAACTTTCAACCCATAGAAAATCATAGTTGGAACAACTCCCGAAAGTAGCCACGTTCCCGCCAGTGCCCCAATCAACAATAAAATGATAATCGCAGGAAGTGCCGATTTTATACTCTTAACGATTCCTGACTGAATTTCCTCCCATGTGTATTTCAACGAAAACCCAATTACCGTAGCAATGGCAGTCGCTACCAACAATGCAATTTGATTTGGACCATACGTCGCATCATCTTTGTAAATCACCACATTTAAGTAGAGCAATCCTACGAGGATAATAATTGGAACAAGCGCAAGTAAAAATGGAGCTTCTTTCTTAGATGGGGCCCTCATGAATCGAATTTAGGGTTCAGCAGCCAAAAATACAGAAAATCAAGGTTATCTCTTCTCCTTTTTTGGTTTCGGATTGTAGAACAACAATAAGAGGACGGGCAGAAGCGTCAAATCGGCGACAAGCGCCACGAAAAGTGTAATACAGAGCATTAAGCCCATGTAATACGTCCCGAGGAAACTTGAGAAAACCAGAAGCAAGAATCCAGCACACAAAATTAAGGTGGTTAAGATCATTGCTTTCCCCGTCGTGAGATAACTTCGCTTCAAAGCATACAACTTACTATGTCCTTTCATGAGCTCGTACTTGAACTTACCGAGGAAGTGAATGGTATCATCGACGGCAATTCCGAAGGCAATTGTAAAGATGATCGCAGTTGTTGTCTTTAATTCAATTCCAGTAAAGCCCATAATTCCTGCAATGAAGATCAACGGAAGGACGTTTGGTACAATACTAATTAGTAGAATCGGAATGGAGCGATAAATCAGACCAATAATCAAGGCTACGATCAAAATGGAAAGTGCCAATCCCATCACCAAACTTGATGACAAATAACTGATATTCTTATCGATAAGGTGAGCAGTTCCTGTCAGTTGATAATCGACTAGACCACTTTTCTCTTTTTGCGCAATGAACTTTTCCAGTTTTTTATTGCGCTTACTGATTTCGTTATTTCCAAGATCGGGAATAGAACCACTGACACGCATGATCATTTCGGTGGAGTCGACAAAGGTTCGAACGAACTTCCCTCCTCCTGCCATTCGTAGGAATCGTCTGTATTTCTTGATTTTTCGCTTAGAAGGCGGAAGCTCAAAAAACTCCTTTGCTCCAGAATGGGCGCTTCTGTTAAATACTTTTAAGGTACTAACCAGTGATGTCTTGACCTCAGCCTTGTATTCATTTTGAATGTATTGTTGAACAGAATCCACTTGACTCAAGATATCCAGATCCCACACGTTCTTGGTAGTATCTTTTACCGTCACGGACATTTCAAACGGTCGAACTCCTCCGTAGTGCTCATCGAGGTAATCAAAATCGACTTTTAATGGCTCATCCGGACTCAAATCATCCATGATGAAGTTGTTGCTTGTCATCTGGAAGGTTCCGATCAGACTAATCACAATAACGACCAATCCACCAATCAACACGCGCTTACGGTATTTCAGTATTCCCACGAACCACGTTTGCAGATATCGTAACCAGTAATGATCTTTCTTTTTCTCTCGGACAAATTTTGGCCCTGGGAAAATGTAGAATAACGCTGGCAAGGTCAGGAAAGTCAACAAAAATGCAACAAGTACACCAATCCCCATCACTATACCAAATACCTGAATTGGCTGAACACGCACAAAATAGAGCGAGAAGAAACCAATCGCTGTTGTGATTGATGTCAAGAGCGTTGCCAGTCCAACTTCTTTCACTGCAAGCTTAATCGCCGCAAAGCTATTATCTTCCGTTCGAAGGGCGTCCAGGTACCTCGAAACGAGGTGAATCACATCAGACATGGACACAATAAACATGATGGATGGAAGGACAATCAGGATAATGTTAATCGGTTCTTCGAACAAGCCCATTCCGCCTATAATCCAGACCATTCCTCCCACGATCACCACTTGTGGTATCAAAATCCCCCAAGTTGATCTGAACGCTAAAAACAGGAAGCCAATAATCAGAAATGCACTGAGCCCTACGAAGAACAGCATCTCCGTAGACATTTTGTCGATGTAGAACTTTTGTCCAATGGATCGACCAGCTAATCTGTAATTATCAAACTTCTCTTTATCCAGTTGACTCTGAATATTACTGATAAGTATGTCACTTTTCTCCTTTGACAGAAAATCTTCGTGCCGAACAAACAAACAGATGGATTTACCATCCTCCGCTACCAGAGAGTTGATAATTTCCGCCTTGTCATAAACACGCGTGGAATCCTTTTCCCTGTCGAACTTTGAAAAATCGATGTACTTCTTCTTAGTGGTCCCTCATCCCATGTGAAAGAATTGCTCTTCCATAGTAGTTATTGAAGAAACGAACTGTACGAATTTCTCCTTTTCCAGCTTCTTGGTCACTTTGTGGACATCCTCCAAAAACTTCTTTTCGAAGACGCCTGCATCATTTTCAATTGCAATTAACAAGAAATCGTTATCGGATTCGAACTTATCACGGTAATCGAAGAAAAAATCCGTTTCGCTATCGTCGATAGGAAAAAACTTTTCAAAATCGTAATCGAATTGTAAGTTGGTGATTTGATATCCAAAGAAGGCAGATATCCCCACAAAGCAGATCAAACTGATCCAAACATATTTTTTAAAGGTAGATTCGCCAACCATTTAGATTCTTTCCTCGTTAAGGAAACAAAGATAATGGTCTTTATTATATAACCTTTGAATCAAACGGCTTTTGTCTTTTAAATTTGAAATATCTAAGTTTGACAAATTTTTGACCTATGAAAAGAATATTACTCGTAGCTACTGTAGCCATTTCATTTACTGGTTTAGCACAGGGTTTAACACAAGCAAATGAGCCTGCAATTGGAGAAACACAACAGATGTATCTGTGTGACTCTTTCGCAACTAATTACGAAAATGTAACAGGTACAGCGGTTACATGGGATTATTCATTATTGGAGAAATACCCTAATGTAATTCGAACTGTAACAATTGAAGACGCAACGACAACTACCAATGCTGCTTCTTTCCCAACATCAACTAAGACTATTCAAGTTGAGAACTCTCTTACGACTTATTTCAACTCAACAGCTACAGAGCGTGTATCACAAGGATTCGTTTTTAGCGAGCCTTCATTCGGAGACGTTATCGCTACTTTCGATACAGACGAAGAAACGCTTGTTGAATACCCGTTCTCAAACGGAAGTTCTTTGACAGATACGTATGGTGGAACATTGTTTTTTGAGTTTAACGGAATTCCTCAAAACGAACCAGCTACAGGAAGTTGTTATGCTTGGATTGACGGACAAGGTACTTTAGAGTTACCTGACGGTTCTACAATCACTGATGCAATTCGTTACAAAATGATGGATACATCTTTGACAAACATTCAGTTGTTTGGAAGTTTAGAAATTGTTCGTACACAATATGAGTACTACGATATCACGAATTCAAACTTACCAGTTTTGACACACTCTCGTTTGTTGATTCAGCAACCTGGAGGTGGACTTCCACTTGCTGACAACACGATTATTCTTTCTTCAGTAGAACCGAATCAATCTGTAGGTTTATTCTCAAATGATCTAATTGAATTCCAAACTTATCCAAATCCAACAAGCGGAAACGTTACGTTGAAAGGAGAGTTTGATGCAGACGCAACTGCTCAGGTTTTCGATCATAGCGGACGCCTTTTATTGACGCAAGATGCTAACAATGGTACGTCTATTGACCTTTCAAATTTTAACACTGGCATGTATCTTTTGAAAGTGACAAGTAATGGAGTTTCAGGTACGAAAACTATCGTGAAGCAATAATTTTTTACTTAGACGACTAACTTCTAGAAATCCCGATGATTCCTTCGAATCGTCGGGATTTTTTTATTCTTTTGATTTGTACTTAACACTTTTTTGTTCGGCGAAAAAAGTGTTCAAATCCCGATAGCTCTCGGGAGCCGTTGCGCCTATTTTCTCAATTGCTTTTCATCTTCTCGGATGACGACCATTTCGCGGATCCTCGTTATCCTAACGAGGCTAGCTCATGGTTCCCGCCATCCCACTCAATTTCATTTATTTCCAAAAAAGGGCGCTGATTCCAATCTCGGATTCTAATGAAGATCGCAATCTGGATTTCGCAATGGTTTCAAGTGCTTTGAAGGATACATCATCAGAAAATGGAAATACCCAACACATTGTTAATACTTTTCTCAATTAAACTGTGACCTTTGGTACGTTTTCTGGTTATATTCGAGTAACGTTATTTTATATGGTAAAACATCTACTCTTTTTAGTTCTCCTTTTTTCGATTTCAACTCATTCTCAGGCACAAGTAAATGAAGATTTAACACCTGAAGAGCGAGCGTATCTTTTTCATATTGTAAAGAAGAGTCCCATTCTGAATCAGAATTTTGGTCGTTATTTTGACTATCAAGGTCCCGAGATAAAATTTGCCAATGGGGCGTTGAATTTCGATTCCATTGAGCTAGTGATCATCAACAAACCTGAAGCGTTGGTTATTCGCAAAGAAGAGATTGCTAAATCTCCAAAAGGTTTAATTGCTGAGGCTGCAAACAAAATGGCGCTTTGGGAATTAAATAAGACCTTACTTGCCAAACGGTCAGATCCGAAAGACCTCAAAGAATACAAAAATGAGTACGAAAAGTATGAACAGCTTTTACTCACGAAACTACCATCGAACGCGCTAAAAATGAGTGATGGTGTTCAAAAACCTCATCCGAAGTTACAACAGGTGATGAACCCAAGTCTTTCTCTAGATGATAAAATCGCCATGTTGGAGTCTCTGCGTTTTCTTGACGAAAATGATCAATTGAACATCTTAAAAGCCATCAATTCTGCCATCGATACCTACGTTGACGCTCGAGCGGAGGAAATTTATCGCGCCCTTGGTGGACAAGCAGATACTTTTGACAATGTACTCGTTGCTGCAGGAGATGGAAGTAGCACAACTGGAATGTTGGAAGAACGTGAAAAGGATGAAAAAGGAAGATGGAACAAAGGTCTTCCCAAGGCGGTTGGGTTATTCCCCTACTCTGTTTACCTCGAAAAAACGGAAACGAAAAAGAAGACTGTCTCCAAGATTGAGCCCATGCGCTTCGTGACGAAAGACTTCAAAACAGTGGGAAATAACCGTCATACGAACATTCACTTCGATGTATGGGGCTACAATACTGAAAAACAAACGACTGTCGTCATAGAAAAGAATGGATTGAGCTACCATTTATTCGGATCAGGTGAAACACGCTTTCTTTCTCCAGACTCTACTTTCTCCAGCGGAAAAACGTTTCAAAGTATCATCAATGATTTGGAATACAATAAAATCGCAACGCTGAATGATAAAATCTACGGAAAAAGAGGTTTCGACTATTGGATTGAGTACAACATCAAAAAGCGCGATCAAACTGAGATGAAAATCGAGAAAAAGGAGAAAGAATACTCGGATTTGGGATATTCTCCAATTACTACTTCCAAGAAACCTTCGCGAAACGTCAAAAAATCAAAGAAAAGAGCCATCAAAGCAGGAACTGGAACCTTCGATGGAACTCCAACTACAAATTCTAATCGAAAGGACAGAAAGAAACTACAAAATTCCATTGTTGGTTTGTATGCTCAATATGAAGGATACAAGAGGAACATTGCCGAATTGAGAATCAAAAAAGAAGAAGCGCTGGATTTGTTGGCCATTTATCAGCGTAAGCTCGACATATACAAAGCTCAGATGGGATTGAACTGGGCAAGTTACACCGAAAAAGATGGACTGTACACGTTTCAGGATTCGACAACCTTTGATATTCTTACACAAGAATTTCAATTTAAACCTTCCAGTAAAGTAGAGGATTTTGAAATTCGCTTGATTGCGATTCCAGAATCAAGTTTGTCGAAAAATGCGGATGAAGTAATGCTCCACATCAACCTAATCGATGCCGAACCCAACTACGATGCACGAATTAATTTAGAATTAGATGATGTTTTTGCTTCCGATAAATGGGAACTTCCGAACAAATTGTTTTCAGACAAAGACAGCGTAGCGCTTCTCATTTTCTTTGAAGGTTTACTTGATAAAAAGGTAGATTTCAATGTGATCGGACGTGGACAAGGAATTGGAAAATGGAATGGAACGCAGACGGTTAAAGCATATAAACCGCAAGAATTGGATCGCTACCCAAACACAGGCGCAAAAATGGACTCAACGTTCCTGCGTTTACGCAAATCGGAATTGTACATCGACATGGATCGAAACATTGAAGTGAACGTCAACTCATACACGGATCCTGTTAAGTCTTCATTGACTATTACAAACAGTAATTTCACCTCAGCAATGAGCAAGTTTGGTTTATCCAAAAATGATATTCTTTCGGCGCATCGCACGTATTCAATTCTGATGGCATTTAAAGGTGAAATCAACGTGTTGGCCGGGAAATATTTATCGCGCGAGGAAGCGAGTAAGGTGATTGATCGATTCAATAAACAATTGGCAAAAACGAGAATCTCCGTGGGGAGAACTTCGTTTAAGTTGAGTGATTTCAATTAAATCTATACCCCACACTCAAGGATGCTTGAAATGCGAAAGAGCGAGAGCGTATTGGATAATTATCAATTAATTGAATAGAATTATCGAGATCAATAAAATTCCGTTTTTGCAGATAGTTTCCAGTACCCACAGCCATGAAACCAGAGAAGTACAGCTTGTTTGATATCGGTAATTCAATCCCTCCTCCCACATAAAGATTGACTCCTTTTGATTGAATGCCATTCTCAGCATTGAATGAATAATCGTAACTCGTAGACGAATTGAGTGTCTCATAGACAATCTCGCCTTCATTGTAAAAGAAATCACGACTGTAATTCCAAAAACTGTATTCCACATTTAGCACTCCAAAAGCTCTAATCCCTGCTGGTTTCTCCCAAAAGAAATACTGATAGCTCGCATTAGCGATACCGAAATTCTCAGTGTATTGATTCGTCTTCTCGCGACCAATTCTATGAAAAGGAAACTTCGCCCCGAGGGAGAGTTGATGTTTTCTACCGAAACCTATGGTGAAATCTGAACCT
>JBGCDF010000231.1:0-3784 GCA_045105095.1 Crocinitomicaceae bacterium
ACTGATGGATTTCATGAACAAAACCGGAGCAGAAGCTTCTGGAGTTCCTTTCACGCAGTACACAAAATGGGATATTAAAAACAACCGAGTAGAATACATTTCTGGCGTTCCCTTGAATGAAGTACCGTCTAAATTACCTGCTGGATTCTCAAAAGGAACGATTCCTGCGACGGAGGTGTATACTTTAGAGCATGTTGGGCCTTATCCGCACTTAGGAAACGCATGGTCGACACTATACAACATGCAGAGAAGCAAGGAGATTCCTGTTAATAAGAAGATCAATCCGTTCGAAACGTATCACAATGATCCTAGTCAGGTTTCCGATAAAGAATTGGTGACGAAGATTCACTTCCCATTGAAATAGCATCTTTGGGATTAAAAAATTGAAAGGAGGACATTGGTTCTCCTTTTTTTGTTGGAACAAAATTGAACTAATAAGAGAAATTCCCAAACTGACCACTAGAAATCTCAAGTGTATCAACAAATCCAGGTCGGAAGAATTTTATCTGAAAAAACCCACTCATAAGGTCATCCGCAGTATTGTGTTCGCTGATAGAGAATGTCCCATCCGTCTGTCCTGAGTACTCCGTCCCATCTTTGTACAAGAAACTTGCCGCTGGATCAATCGGGAAGGTTCCTACAACTCCTGCAGTTCCGTATCCGATTTGAATATTCAATGAATCATTCGACATTTGTAAACTCCATGAATTTCCGTCGTAATCCAGTTCTTGGTTCGACATCGAAGTACTGACTCCGTCTACCAAAAGAGTGAGGAAGGGAATCGGTGCGGCTGCACAAGGCGGACAGTCCCCTCCGCAATCGGGTGCCGTTTCTCCAGGATCAAGAAATCCATTCGCACAGAGGTCAACAACAGGCTCGTCTTCTTTACAAGCAGAAAAAATGAGTAACATTGCACTCAGAATCATGAAATATCGCATGTTCTAAAACTTTCAGTCAAAGTACGAAAATTGGGAGAAAAATCTACATATCAGACACTTTTGAAACGCTCGGAAGGATTTTACGCTGAAAAAGGATCAAAATTCATTGGGATTGCCCTCCCCTGTGCCTCTGCCGATCAGGCCAAAGAATTGTTAGAAGCAGCGCGAAAGGAACACCCGAAAGCAGGACACTTCTGTTATGCCTATCGATTTGGATTGACCGGTGACGAATACAGAGCAAATGATGATGGCGAGCCTTCCAATTCAGCGGGAGCTCCTATTTTGGGGCAACTACAATCGTTTGAATTAACCAATATGTTGATCATTGTTCTTCGGTACTACGGCGGCACTAAATTGGGAGTCGGAGGTTTGATCAATGCCTATCGCACAGGAGCGAAAGACGCCATTCTAGCAGGGAAGATCGTGGAACGCGAAGTGTATGAATGGATCAACATCTTATTCGAATATCCGGATATGCCATCCGTTATGAACCTCATCAAAAAGCACAAGCTCGAAATGGTGGAGAATGAATTTGAAATCAGCTGTCGTATCAAAACGAATCTAAGCATTAACTTAGCGCAAGAAATTATCACTGAATTAGATAAACTGGATTCAGTAAAAATCGAACGAATCGGAACATATTAATCTCATCTCAATGGAGTTATTAAAGAAACTAACAGAAATCAGATCAGCAGCTAGTGATGAAGGCCCCATGCGAGACTTCCTCATCGAGTACGTTAAATCGCATTCTGCTAACTGGAAAGTACAACCAGAGTTAGTGCATGGAAAAGGATTTCAGGACTGCTTGATTTTAGTGTTTGGGCAGCCTAGAACGGCTATTTACGCTCATGTTGACAGCATTGGGTTTTCTGTCGGATATGAAAAGGACCTCATCAAAGTGGGGGGACCAAGAACCATTGATGGAATGCAACTGGTCGGTTCAGATAGTCAGGGTGAAATTGAAACGGAATTAATCGTTATCGAAACAGAAGAACATAGAAGCATTCAGTATGTTTCAGATCGTGTCTTGGATCGTGGAACCTTGCTGACATTTAAGCCGAATTTCAGAGAGACCGACGAATACGTTCAATCTCCATACATGGATAACCGCTTGGGTGTTTGGAATGCATTGAAAGTAGCTGAAACCATGGAAAATGGAGCGATTGTTTTTTCTACGTACGAAGAACATGGAGGAAATTCCGTGGGATTCTGTGCTCGTTATTTGTTCGAAAAATATGGTCTCACACAAAACTTAATTTCCGATATCACTTGGGTCACCAACGGCGTCAAGCACGGCGGTGGTGTTGCCATTTCCATGCGCGACAAAGGCTTACCAAGGCGCTCATTTTTGAACCGTATTGTGGAATTAGCGAAAGAATCAGGTGTTGACTATCAACTGGAAGTAGAGTCTGCAGGTGGAAGCGATGGAGGTGTACTTCAGCATTCAGACTTACCTATGGATTGGTGTTTTATTGGTGCTCCAGAGGACAATGTTCATACTCCAGATGAGAAAGTGTTTAAACACGATATTATGTGCATGGTTGAGTTGTATCGCTATTTGATGACTCATTTGTAGGCGTTATTGTTCCCTCCTCTTTGTCAATCATTCATCTCGAATTGTGCCTGTTATATTTTCATTGATTTGAAAAAAAAGTGCCTGTTAATTAACGCTTAATAGTAATTTCTGCTTCTGGTAAGAAAAGAAACGTATTTTTGGCTAATACTAACCTCCTCGTACCATGGAATACATCAGTGTTTTTGATATGCTTAAAGTAGGGATTGGTCCTTCCAGTTCTCATACACTAGGCCCATGGAGAGCTGCGGAAAGGTGGATCAACTCTCTAAAAAATGCTGGGAAATTTACTTCAGTACAATCGGTAGCAGTTGATTTGTATGGATCACTTTCACTTACAGGTAAGGGACACGCGACCGATTTGGCTACTTTGCTTGGACTTAGTGGACTAGATCCCGAAACCATTCCAGTAGATGACATCAATTCCGTCATTGAATCCATCAATAAAGAGAATAAACTGAACTTTGGTGGAGAACGAGAAATAGCGTTTGATTCCGAGAATGGAATTCATTTCAGTAGCGAATTTCTGCCATTCCACCCTAATGGTATCCGATTTACTGCTAGGTTGAATGATCAATCTGAAGTTCAGGGAACCTATTACTCAATTGGAGGAGGATTTGTTGTGAAGGAGGAAAATGACGCAAAGGCCGTTGAAAACAAAAACCGAAATGAGTACCCCTTCCCCATTCGATATGGGAGTGAACTGATAGAGTATTGTTCGAATGAGCAGAAGAAGATTTCGGAAATCGTATGGGAAAATGAGCTCATACTCAGAAGTTCGGATGAAGTTGATGCGGGACTGAGAAACATTTGGTCGACCATGTTAGAGAGTATGTACATCGGTTGTCATACGGAAGGCGAACTTCCTGGTGGACTTGAGGTACGAAGAAGATCGTTTGACTTGCATGAGAAACTAAAAGGAGATGAGGCTTACGCTAATCCTGAAGAATGGCTGTTTGCTATTCGCAAGACCGAAGTTAAATTCCGACAAATTTTAAAATGGGTTAGCTGCTTCGCGATGTCCGTAAACGAAGTAAATGCTTCTTTAGGTCGTGTAGTGACTGCTCCGACCAATGGAAGTGCAGGAGTTATCCCGGCAGTTCTTATGTATTACATGGTCATCGAAAATCATGATGCGACATTTGAGCATGTAAAGGAATTCCTGCTTGTTGCCTCTGAGATAGGAAGCATCGTAAAGAAAGGTGCTACCATTTCCGCTGCCATGGGAGGATGTCAGGCTGAGATTGGTGTTTCTTCAGCAATGGCTGCAGGG
>JBGCDF010000232.1:0-5073 GCA_045105095.1 Crocinitomicaceae bacterium
TCAAGAACACTTGTTGGGGATTTCATATTTTGAGCATCTGATATTCCGAAAATGAAAAATAGAACTTAGTACGTTATCGGTGCCTATTTTACGGAGTGAAGAAATCGAATTGAAACGAGCTAGTGTTTGAGGAAGCGTGACGATGGATATCGGGACGATCACCGAAAACACCGCGTTTCAAGAGTATTTCTGATCGTAGAAAAATAAGCGCAAAGGGCATTTTTGAACACTTTTTGTGCCCAATCAAAAAGTGTTGAACTTTATTTTGAAGAGAGAATACCATAAATAAATCGAATGTCGTATTCAGAATGACACATTCATTTCTCCACAGGTTTTAACATTTACCTCTAATTTGTTCAATTCATTCAGATTACTCAAAAACAAAGAATCGATGAATCAGAATATAAGGCCCACATATACCTTGGTTCCATCTTTAGCACGAGTCAAAATTGTTTACACGTTTAACTGTTTGATATATAATGGATTTTGTATAAATTGCACTGCTAATCTAACATACTATTACGATGATCTTGGGTCGAACTAAACTACTATCACTAATCTTCTTTTTGTTCATAGGAAGTACCTTGTATTCACAATGTTCATTCACATTCAGCTTTTTTGGAAGCGGGACGGCTCCAGCACCGGGAAATTCTGCCATTCTACAAACATGTTCGTTTATAGGAGAAGCCGTGACGGCTACGAATGTTGTTGCAGGAAACACCTATTGTGTTGATTTGAATTACACAGCTTCTGGTGGAGTACCTTTTACGCCATTCGTAGTAGTGTATGATGCTTCCTTCAATCCAATCGCCTCGGGGTTTTCCCCCGTTTCGTTTACAGCACCAAGTAATGGAACGTTTTATTCCTTGCCATTTATAGATCAGTTTTGCGGAACTTTTGATCCCAATTTTGGATGTAATTCAACCCTCTGGAGCAATATCACATCTGGAAGTATGCAGACTGCGTCATCCTGTATAAGTTACACGTGGCCGTTTAATAATCAGGTCTACACGACTTCGGGGATTTATGTAGATAGCGTTCTTACTTCGTGCGGATATGTTTCAGCGAGCCTTGATTTAACCATTGCTTCAAATGCATTGGATTATACCGTAACGAATTCCAATGGAACTTTGGCTTCGAATCAAAGTATTGGAACGTATCAATGGATAGACTGTCAAACTAATTCTATCGTTAATGGAGCAACGAACCAGTCGTTTTCTCCCATTCAATCCGGAAACTATGCAGTAATTTTAACGGATAGTACTGGATGTAGTGACACCACAAGTTGTTTTTCGATTGCTGCTATCTCTGGAGATACAATTGTGAATTGCGGGACATATACTTGGCCGTTTAACAATCAAACGTACACCACATCTGGAATGTATTCAGATAGTGTTCCAACTCCAATAGGCTATGATTATGCCTTTTTAGACCTTACCATTTTGTCCTTCACAGCGACAGATTTAACTGTAATAGATTCGAATTCGGTACTGATTTCATTATTCCCACAGCAGCCATCGTCGACGTATCAGTGGATCGATTGTTCTTCAAATAATATCCCGATTCTGGGTGCGACGAGTCAATTGTTCCCTCAGACCCAGACGGGCAGTTACGCAGTAATTATTTCTGATGGTGTTTGTTCTGATACTTCGGCATGTTCGGAAGTGTTTATTCCAATTAGTGATTCTGTGGTAGCCTGCGATAGCTACACATGGGTCTTCAATAATCAAACATATACGAATTCAGGAACGTATACAGATAGTATTCCAGTGCTAGGAGCTTATCAATTGGCGACACTTTATCTCTCAGTTGGATTAGACTCTTCAAATTTGCAGGTAATTGATTCATCTGGAACATTGTACTCACAATCCAATTTAGGAAGCTATCAGTGGATAGATTGTGCGACGAACCTACCAGTCAACGGAGCGACGAATCAATCATTTTTACCAGCACAGAGCGGCTCGTTTGCTGTGATAGTTTCTGATGGAGTATGTTCCGATACATCTGCGTGCACGACAATTCAGGTTTCAGGATTGTCATTCGCTTCGAGCATTAATCTGTCTATCAAACCGAATCCAACACACGATTTCGTCACAATCTCGTATGAAGGTGAGCTGATTCAACTTGATATTACAGATTCTAAAGGAAAGTTGATTTATTCAAATCGGGTTCAGAACAATGAACAAATTGATCTTTCCTCATTCGAAACAGGAGTTTACTTCTTTAACGTTCGCACCTCACAAGGCAATGAAATTCATCGAATAGTTCGCCAATAGGAGAAATAGTTGTACCTTTCTTTGAGAATTTCTACGAGTGAATCAAGAAGAAAAGTCCAACATAAATCGCGATGATACTGCTTTTGAAAATGCCTTGAAAAGGTCTGTTCAGGGCCATTCGTATATTCATTGGACTCCGTTAGAAGTAATTAAAACAGCCGTTCGATGGCTGGGTACGGAAGGTGACAACAAGATTTTGGATATCGGTTCCGGAGTAGGGAAGTTTTGCCTTATCGGAGCAATGAACAGCACGGCACAATTCGCAGGTGTAGAAATACGAAAAAACCTCATTGATCAAGCGACTGAACTTCGGAAAGAGTTAGGCCTGAGTAATGTCAAATTCATTCATTCCGACATTAGAGAAATCGATTTCCACGAATACACTTCCTTTTATTTCTACAATCCATTTTGCGAACACATGGCGCTTTCCGGAGGAATAGATGATCAAATTCAATTCGACGAAGAAGCATTTTACACATATCAGGATTTCGTAGAAGACCAATTGAAACGAACCCCAAAAGGGACCAAACTCGTTAAGTACTGTTCACCCGATTTCGACATTTCCACCGATTTCGACCTCGCAGACATGTACTTCGAAGGACAACTTCAGCTTTGGATCAAACGATAAGGTCGCTCCCTAAGCAGTATTTAATCTTCTTTTGTGAAATTATTACGACTAATCCGAGTCGGGGGTTCGAGTGCCTCACCCCTCCATTTTAGTTACTGATCTCAGAGGGGTGAGGCACTCGAACCCCGAAATAAATCTCTCAATCCAACACCGTCGCAGGTAGCCACGTAGTGAATCCAACACCGCCAAAGAAGAAAAAGCACTGCTTTTGCAATTGAACGGAAGTTCACCTACCACATAGTAAACCCAATCAGTCGAACAATCAGACAATCCAACACCGCCGAAGGCAGACGCGTAGCGAATCCAACAATCCAACACCGCCGTAGGCAGCAGCGAAGCTAATCCAACCCCACAAGCAGTCCGAAAATCAAATAATCGAATAATCGAGATCCAACAATCCCTTGCGGTGAGCCTGTCGAACCGAACACTCAACCCCAATTCCACCTTGATCACTCAATAAATCCATTCGTACAATCAATACCACATCACCTACCGAAAT
This sequence comes from Crocinitomicaceae bacterium, assembly GCA_045105095.1. Taxonomy (GTDB): domain Bacteria; phylum Bacteroidota; class Bacteroidia; order Flavobacteriales_D; family Crocinitomicaceae; genus UBA4466. The sequence goes on from JBGCDF010000232.1 coordinate 3,404, forward strand.
CAAACTGCTATATTCGTTCAGGATTAAGAACAATTCCAGGAAATTAAAACGACTTGAAACCTTACAAACCATCCCGATAATCATCGAGATTGGCAAGAATTCAGGAATTATAGCGTATGTAGCTTTCTAGCAGCGTTCTCACCCAACTTTGATTCAATCTTAGGAGTACTTCGTATTTCGTAGTGAAAATTAGATGGAAAACAAACCGAATCTATCTATTCATACATGATTGAGTGAAGGAAATTTTATTATTTTTGGCTTAAATTAAAACTTAGAATTCGATTAAATTAATCTTTTAGAACATGAAAAAAGTAATTAGTTCTTTAGTGATTGCGGCGGCAATGACTTTTGGTTTTGCAAATGTTGCAACCGCACAGGGCGATAGTACGGATACTGCAAATACAGCTATAACAGCTCCTGTTGATGATGTTGACGATGTAGTTGAAGAAGCGGCTAACGAAGGTGAAAATTCAACAACAGCACAAGGTGGTGAGAAGCCAGAGCTTGGATTTGTTCAAGCATTGAAACAAAAATTCATTGAAGGAAGTCCATTGTGGATGACACTTCCATTGATCTGTTTGATCATTGGTTTAGCGCTTTCAATTGAGCGTATCGTTTATTTGAACTTGTCTACAATTAATACAAAGCGCTTCTTGGATGAAGTTGAAACAGCTTTGAAAAACGGAGGTACTGAAGCAGCAAAAGACGTTTGTCGTAATACACGCGGGCCCATTGCTTCTATCTATTACCAAGGACTAGACCGAGCAGACGAAGGAATTGACATGGTTGAGAAATCAGTTGTTTCTTACGGTGGTGTTCAAATGGGATTATTAGAAAAAGGACTATCATGGTTATCATTGTTCATCGCCTTGGCACCAATGCTTGGGTTCTTGGGAACGGTAATCGGGATGATCTTCGCATTCGATAAAATCGTTGAGGAAGGTCAAGTATCACCAACAACAGTTGCCGATGGTATTAAAGTATCGCTTTTGACAACGGTATTCGGTTTGATCGCAGCGATTATCCTTCAAATCTTTTACAACTACATCGTATCTAAAGTAGATGGAATTGTAAACGAAATGGAAGATGCATCTATCTCTTTGATCGATATGATGTTGAAGAACAAGGTGACTAAGTAACAAGCCGATTAAAGGTTTGTAACGAAAATATTTCGATGTCAGTAATGTACTGATGTCACTCACGATTAAAAAATTAAAGGATGAAAAACGAAAAACTTCCATTATACATGACGATCCTCAAGGTGGTTCTTGTTGCTGTCGGAGTAATTTCATGTCTGTTATTATTCGGTGGTCCTGATATTACAGGTGAACCAAAAGAAGTTGAAGCCTTCCGCGATGGTGGAGCTATGGGATTTGCTTCTATGTTCACTGGATTTATAGTGTTCTTAGGAGTTGGATTGATCCTGTTGTTCTTCGTAGTGCAACTGATCTCAAACCCAAAGAGAACATTTCTTTCTATCGTTGGAATTATTGCTGCATTAGTGGTGTTCTTGATCTTCTGGTTCGCCGGAACAAGCGATACAAGCGAAACGTTGCAACTTCGTCAACCTGCCGACAATGGAACTATTGCAGCAACAACTGCAGGACTTTGGACAGTTATCGTAGCTGTTGTAGTAGGTGTATTGGCAATTATTGCAGGATTTTTCACAC
>JBGCDF010000233.1:0-21688 GCA_045105095.1 Crocinitomicaceae bacterium
TGCAGAATGTGGTGGCATGTGATTCGTATTTCTGGTCAGCAGATGGTAACACGTACACAACAGGTGGTGCTTACTTTGCAACCATTCCAAATGTGAGCGGATGTGATTCTTTGGTAACGCTGAACCTGACAATTCAAAATAGCTCGGCCACAACTGAAAATGTAACGACATGTAACAGTTATACTTGGCTAACAAATGGACAAACGTACACGGCGTCTGGCGTTTATACGGAAGTTCTCACGAATACTGTAGGTTGCGACAGCACAGTTACCTTGAATTTGAACTTAGGATACGACTACATCGATACAGCAGTTGTTTCGGCATGTGATGATTATTTCTGGGCGGCAAATGGTGTGACATACACTGCAAACGGATTCTATACTGTGTCTTTCCTAACTGCCCAAGGGTGTGATTCGACGCTTAACCTTGATTTGACGGTAAATACGAGCACAACAGCTTCCATTACATTGACTGACTGTGATCTCTATACATGGCCATTAAACGGCAACTCATACGCATCTAGTGGGATTTATATCGCGACTATTCCGAATGCTGCCGGATGTGATTCTGTTGTAACATTGAATTTGACAATCATCAATAGTACAAGCAGCACAGAAATTGTTTCGACCTGTGATAGTTACTTGTGGCCTCAAACCGGAATTACCTATACAGCTAGCGGGTCTTATCCGATTACCGTTTCCAATTCTATTGGTTGTGATAGTCTCATCACACTTGAGTTGACATTGGATTACGGATACAGTGCAACGGATGTAATTACAGCATGTCAAAGCTACACGTGGCCGCTCAATGGGCAAACATACACGAACTCTGGAACGTACACCATTTCTGGATTTACTACGAATGGATGTGATTCAACAACCTTCCTCGACTTAACGATTGTTTCGAGTTCCTCGACGGTGCAGAATGCTGCATCATGTGGTCCATACACTTGGACTTTGGATGGAAATGTCTACACGTCGAGTGGATCATACACAACAACCGTTCTTAGCTCAACAGGATGCGATTCAACGGTTACGTTGAACTTAACGGTCAATTCGAGTTCAAGTTCAACAACGAACATCACAGCTTGTGATAGTTATTTATGGCCAGCAAGTGGACAGACATACACAAGTTCGGGAACCTATACGACCACTATTCCGAATTTTGTGGGGTGTGATAGCTCAATGACTTTGAATTTAGTAGTGAACAATGGATTCTCAAATACTGCAACGATTGGCGCCTGTGGTTCTTTCACGTGGTCTGTCAATGGAGCGACCTACGCGAATTCAGGAACTTACAATGCAAACTTCGTGGGAGTGAATGGATGTGACTCGACGTACACATTGAACTTGACAATTGGAGCTCCTACAAGTTCGTCGTCGTCGATTACGGCATGTGAATCGTATTTCTGGCCAGTAGATGGACAAACGTACACCAATAGCGGAACCTACTCGTCAACGATGACTAATTCCGCAGGTTGTGATTCAGTACTAACCTTGAACTTGACTATTTCAGGGGAAACGACTTCTTCGGAAACCATCTCTGCTTGTAACAGCTACTTCTGGTCAGCCACAGGATTGACGTATACAAACTCTGGAATCTATTCGACTACCTTGTTGAGTCAGGGCGGATGTGATTCTACTGTGAACCTTGATTTGACCATTTCAACAGTAAATGCAAATGTTTTCCAAACGGACAATATTTTGACTTCGAGCAATGCGAATGGAGGAACCTACGAATGGATCAATTGTACAACGGGAGCGCCAATAGTTGGTGAAACGGGACAAGAATTTATTGCAACTACCAATGGCGATTACGCAGTGGTTATTACGTTGAATGGATGTTCTGACACGTCAAATTGTGTGACAGTTGACAATGCGAGCATCGATAAGCAGTTCTTAGAATCAATTTCATTGTATCCAAATCCAACAGATGGTAAATTCACCATTGATTTTGGTGAGTTTAAAGATGTTGTATCCATCACCTTGAGAGATACCCGAGGAAGATTGCTTCAAACGAACGAATACCAAAACGTGGAATCACTGGATATGACAATTGAATATCCAACTGGAGTATATTTCATTGAGCTTACTTCGAATGAGCAAAATGCGGTACTGAGAGTGTTGATCAATTAATGAAGTTTCACCAGAAATTCTTCTGCTTCGTTTTTCTTTACGGCCTTTAAATACGCCGAGCCAATAATTGCTCCATCACAAACATTCTGTACGAATTGAACTTTCTCTTTTGAATCAATTCCAAAACCAATAAAGAGTGGAGTGTCTCCGCAGATTTCACGAATCGCACTATAATTTTTCGCTTGCTCTGGATGAAAAGAACTGACTCCTCCGGTAGTAGCGTTGGATGATACGAGATAGACAAAGCTATTTTTACATGCTTCGCTGATCTTTCGGATGCGCTCGGCTGAACTCGTTGGTGTAATCAAAAAACAAGGATAAACTTCGTGCTGCTCAAATTGATCTCGATAGAAACGATTGTAAATTTCCAAACTCATATCGGGTAGAATAACAGAACGCACTCCGACCTCATTACACGATTTCAAAAAGCGCTCAATTCCGTACGATAAGACAGGGTTCAAATATCCCATCAAGACAAGAGGAAGAATAGAGGTTCTTTCGCTTAGTTGCTCGAATAACATTTCGAGATTCATCCCGTTTTTGAGTGCTACTTCGCTCGTTTGCTGAATCGTCGGGCCATCTGCCATCGGGTCTGAAAAGGGAATCCCCACCTCTGCGAAATCTACTTTGTTTGATTCTAACACGTTTAGTTGTTCGTTTAGGCTATTGATCTCAGGGTATCCAGCCGTTACGAAAATGCTGAGTTGCTTGGTTTCTTTCTTAAATGGATTCATGATGATGCATTGAGATAAGTAGATAAATCTTTGTCGCCTCGACCGGATAAATTCACAACGACGACATCCTCTGGGGACAATTCGATGAAATTCAGCGCAGCTAGAGCATGAGCACTTTCAAGAGCTGGAATAATTCCTTCGGTGACAGTTAACTCGCGGGCAGCAACAAGTGCTTCTTGATCGGTTACTGGGATACTTTTTGTTCTACCTGAGTCAATGGAGTAGGCGTGCAGTGGTCCAATTCCAGGGTAATCCAGTCCGGCGGAAATGGAATGTGGCTCCACCACTTGTCCGAAAGTATCTTGCATCAGCAACGTCATACTTCCATGTAATACGCCAGGTGTACCCAAAATAGAGGTTGCTGCGGATTTTCCAGAATTCAATCCATGACCAGCAGCTTCCACCGCAATGAGTTCAACCTCTGATTCATCGTAAAAATGATAAAATGCTCCCGCGGCATTACTTCCTCCACCCACGCAAGCAATCACTTTTGTTGGGCAACTAGTTCCAGTTTTTGATTTTAACTGTTCCCGAATTTCCTCCGAAATAACTGATTGAAAATGAGCAACAATTTCAGGATAAGGATGAGGTCCAACCACACTTCCAATCAAATAATAAGCATCAGGATTGTTGATCCAGTAACGAATCGCTTCGTTGGTGGCATCTTTCAGGGTTTTGCTTCCGCTTGTGGCGGGAACGACTTTCGCTCCTAAAAACTCCATGCGCTGCACGTTGGGAGCTTGTCGCTGAATATCAACTTCACCCATAAAAACGATACATTCCATATCCATCAATGCGCAGGCGGTTGCGGTGGCAACGCCATGTTGACCAGCCCCCGTTTCAGCCACAATCTGTGTCTTTCCCATGGACTTAGCCAGTAGAATTTGACCGATCGCATTATTGATTTTGTGTGCACCGGTATGGTTCAAATCTTCTCGTTTGAGATAGATGGTGCAGCTGTGCTTTGCGCTCAATTTTTCAGATAGATAAAGTGGAGTAGGGCGTCCCACATAGTCTTTTAGTTTGGAAATGTACTCGGTGCTGAAGCTCGCGTCATCTTTCAATCTACTGAAAGCCTCAGCGAGTTCCTCCACATTCGGGCGCAGTAACTCAGGAACAAATGCTCCGCCAAATTCGCCATAAAATCCCATTTCATCTGGGAGAGATGCTATTTTCATTGCTGTAATTCTTTGATAAATTGTTTCAATTCTTGGATGTTTTTGTCAGCGGGAGCTCGTTCAAAACCGCTGTTGAGATCAAGACCTGCTAACTTGGGATGACTAATGCCCTGTATCAAATCGAGAGATTCTGGGTTGATTCCACCACTTAAAAGAAATGGGGTTGATCCTTCGTACTGTGATAATAATGACCAATCAAATTGTTTTCCTGAACCGCCATGCTGAGGTGTTTTTGTATCGAAAAGGAAATAATCAACATGATCGGAATATGCCTTAGTTTGATCAAAATTGAAATCTTCGTTGACTCCAAAAGCTTTGATGACTTTGACATCGTCTTTCAATCGAGCACACATTTCAGGTGTTTCATTTCCATGAAGTTGTGCCGTTTGTAGCGAGTGTTCACGAACCTCACTTCGCATTTGATCAATGGTAGCATTCACAAATACTCCTACTTTTTGGGCTCGCTCAACATTCGGTGTCGATTGCACGAAGCGTTTCGATTTCTCATAAAAAATGAAACCAAGGAAATCAACGATTTCGTCGAGCTCACGGATTTGTTCTTCCAGACGCATTCCGCATACCTTAATCAGCATGTCTCAAATGATTTGAATTGTAAATCTTTAATGACTTCGCTAGGATTTGAATTGCTTAAAATGTGCTCACCAATCAGTGCGCCATGATACCCCTTCTCTGATAATCGAAGTAAATCATCTTTCGATTTGATCCCTGATTCCGAGATACACAGCTTTCCTTCAGGAATAAAATTGTAGAGATCAAAGGAGGTCTGAACATCGGTTTTTTGAGCCTGTAAATCACGATTATTCACGCCAATCACATCGACCAAATCATTTACTTTTTTCAATTCGTTGTAACTGTGACACTCCATGATCACTTGCATTCCCAGTGATTGCGCCATGATGGTCAAATGCAAAGCTTGCTCTTTTGTGAGTATTTCAGCAATCAATAAAATCACATCCGCACCAATTGCCTTGGATTCGAACAGCTGAATTTCATCAATGATGAACTCCTTTCTGAGTATTGGAATACTTGTTTCAGGTTTGATGGCACGTAAGTCTTCGCCAGACCCTGCGAAATAGAAGTAGTCAGTGAGGCAAGAAATCGCCGCTGCTCCGCTAGATTCGTACAATTTTGCCTGTTGAATGACGTCAAGATCTTTGTTGATATATCCCGCACTTGGAGATTTTCGCTTTAATTCTGCGATAATTCCAAATTGATCTGCCCTCAATCTTGCTGTGAGCGATCGTGTTTCTTGTGAGAAAAACGGGCTGCTTTCATAATCTGTATAGCTGAATTTTTGCTTCAGCAATTCCACTTCTTTTTTCTTTGAAACGAATATTTGATCTAAGATTTTCATAAATACATTGTTGTTGTGGCAGGTGCTGATAATCGAGCTTGCCCTGATTGAATAAATTGTTGCGCTTCGTTGAATAAATCGATTACAGTAGCTGTTGGATGATAGAGCTGTAATGCGACGGCAACGTTTGCTGCGACCACTGAGTTTTGAGCGGTACTTCCTCTTCCTTCCAGAATTGCACTGAGCGTCTGTGCAGCATCATGAACAGTTCTGCCTCCTTTGATTTCTGTGAGTTCAATCCGTCCTGTTCCGAGTGAAAGAGCATTTAAAACGATGTCGCTTTGCCCACCGAGAATGCGTGTGTCATCGGTGAGAGAAATTTCATCGAATCCATCCATTCCATAGAGCACACGATAATTAGTGCGTTCGGATCGAAGTAGGTGTTGATAGATTCTCGCCAACCCAAGTGAATAAGTCCCCGTCAATTGAAATTTCGGTTGAGCGGGATTAATCAATGGGCCCAGGTTGTTGAAGATTGTTCGAACTCCCAGATTTTTTCGAATAGGAGCCACTTTTTTCATCGTTGGATGAAAGAGCGGGGCATGCAAGAAGCAAATGTTTCGCTCATCCAGTGCTCGTTGTAATTCGCCCTGATCACTCGTGAATTTGATACCTAATTCCTCTAATACGTTTGATGATCCGCATAAGGAACTCACTCCGTAGTTTCCGTGTTTGATGACTTTCTTACCCATTGCAGCCAATACCAAAGCAGTGGTTGTCGAAATGTTGAAGGTGTTTTTTCCATCTCCTCCCGTACCACACAAATCGATGGCTTGTTCGCTGTCTAATTCAATTCGATTGGAAAGTTCCAATAATGCCGATCGAAATCCACGCATTTCGTTCAGTTGAGCACCGCGCATTTGTATGGTCATCAACATACCACTAATCATTTCAGCGGTATAGCGTTCCTCTTCAATGGCGAAGATAAATGACCTTGCTTCCTCGAAAGTGAGGTGCTCATGTCGTAATAATTTTTCTAATAAGATTTTCATTTTGCTGCGTTTAACCAGTTGGAAATAATCGTTCTCCCTTGTGGTGTCAATATTGATTCTGGATGAAATTGAACACCATAAATAGGGTAGTTCGTGTGCTCAATTGCCATTATTTGACCCGTAGCTAAATGCGCGGTTGATTTCAGGCAATCAGGCAAGTTTTCGACGTGCCAACTGTGGTAACGGCCAACATCAATATTTGGTTCTAAGGAGTAAAACAAGTCACTGGATGCATCTACCTTCACAGAACTTTGCTTCCCATGTATGGCTTTCAAGGATTGTGATAATTCTCCGCCGAAATGGTGTGCAATGGCTTGATGTCCAAGGCACACTCCGAGCATTTTTTTTGATTCTGAAAATCGTTCAATGACTTCTAGCATGCGTCCAGCTTCAGTTGGGATTCCTGGTCCTGGAGAAAGCAAAATTCCATCTGATTCTTGAATCGTAGAATAGTCGATTTCATCATTTCGTTGTACTTCCACTTCGCAGTTTAGTTCCTCCAAATAGCGAACTAAGTTGAATACGAAAGAATCGTAATTGTCGATGACTGTTATTTTTTGCATGTCTCAGTTGTTTGAGGTTGACACGATTCTACCGCTCGATGAATGGCCGTGCGAAGTGCGCGTAGTTTGTGATGAACTTCATTGGTTTCACTCGTTGGATCGGAATCCAACACGATTCCAGCGCCAGCTCGGTAATGCAGCACATTGTTTCGACTGAGAATGCTTCGGATAACGATGGCTGTGTTGAGATCTCCATTTGCTCCAATCATTCCAATCGCGCCTCCATAGAAATTGCGATTATCATGTTCGTACTTCTGAATTAACTCCAACGCTTTCGGCTTCGGTGTTCCAGAAAGTGTTCCCGCAGGAAAGGAATGACAGAATGCTTCAAAAGCGTTGTCAGATTTCAAGTTCCCTGTCACTTTCGAAACCAAATGTGTCACGTGACTGAAGTGTTGAACTTCTTTGTATTTCTCTACTTTCACATTTGAACAGTCATGGCTTAAATCGTTACGAGCAAGGTCCACCAGCATCGTATGCTCGGCATTTTCTTTTTCGTCCTTCAACAGGAATTCTAACTTTTCAGCATCAATATCGGCTTCACCCGTTAACGGAACAGTTCCCGCAATGGGATGTATCTCAGCTTTCCCGTCAGTAACCAATAATTGGGCTTCTGGAGAAGAACCAAACAAACGGTATTCTTCAAAATCAAAGAAGAACAAGTAAGGCGACGGGTTTAATCTGCGTAACTCGCGGTACACTTGAAATTCATCTCCAAAAAAGGGCTGCTGGAACTCATTGGAAAGAACCAATTGGAAAACATCGCCTCGTTTACAATGATGAATGCCTTCCTTGACCAATTCAGAAAATTCGGAGTCACTGAAGTTAGCTGTTTCCTCTCCAATCGCTTCGAAGGGAAGCTCCATAATGCTGTTTTTCTGGAACAATTGGTAAATCTGGGTAGATGTTTCAATCTGGGACAAATCATTTTCAAGTAAATAACCGTTTGACGTGAAATGGTCAATAACAATGATGTAGTTGAAAATGAATAAGTGAAGGTCCGGAAGGTCATCGGAACTTGATGATTTTTCGATATGTGTCTCATCTTGCAAGTTGAATTCGAACCCCATTCTTCCGAAGAATCCATTGAATTGTTTCTCACCGAACTCGAATTCATCCAAAATGGATTGAACTTGTTTTGCTCTGGATTGCTCCGGATTTAAGTGGATTTCTCGTGTTTCAGAGTCCGCCGAAATACTTAGAATGTTCTCCTTTAAAACAAACTCTACAATGGGGTCACACCCGATAAATGATTTACTGTTTTGCCTCGAATGATAATCGTTACTTTCCAGTAAACAGGTCTTGCGATGATGGTGTCTGAGGGATAAGTATAACTCTACAGGAGTGTAGATATCCGCAGAAAACTGACTGAGTTTTGAATAAATAAGCATGAAGTAAATTTGAAAAATGATGTAAAAAAAAAGCGGCCCGTGAAAAACGAACCGCTCATGAATATGGAAAACTACAAACTAGCGCCAATCACACCAACGATTCGTTGAGTGCCACCACCAATTTGTATGTTGTGTTATCTTGTACATCTCTGCAAATATCACAATTATTTTTTCAGAAAAACAACGGTTTATTCAATTATTTTTTTTCCCTTTGTAAAAGAAATGAGACAAAATACACTTCATACTTGGCTTTGGAACGACATTGAAAAATGAGCGCACGGGTCGATTATTGTTTAAACATACCTATGAATCCTGGCGCGAAACGTCAGGATTTTTTTGTGGGAGAAAGTACATTTAAGTAACTTGATTTATGAAATTAGCAGAGAAGATTAGTAGGGGAGATCGACCGTTTGTGGTCGCTGGACCGTGCAGCGCAGAGAGTGAAAAACAAGTGATGGAAATTTGTAGTGCGGTGGCACAAAATGATTCCGTCAAATTACTGCGTGCAGGTATTTGGAAGCCTCGAACGCGGCCAAACAGTTTTGAAGGACTTGGAGAAATTGCACTTCCATGGTTGGTAAATGCTGGAAAAGAAGCCGGTCTTCCAACAACTACAGAAGTAGCCAATAAGAAACACGTTGAAGCTGCCTTGAAAGCAGGAATTGATGTGCTTTGGATAGGAGCGCGTACGACGGTGAATCCTTTTGCGGTGCAAGAAATTGCTGACGCGGTTCAAGGAGTAGACATTCCCGTGATGATTAAAAATCCTGTCAATCCAGATTTGCAATTATGGTTGGGAGCTTTCGAACGTTTCGAAAAAGCAGGCATCACAGATTTGACAGCAATTCATCGAGGCTTTTCGGTCTATAAACACAAGAAATACAGGAATGTTCCAAACTGGCAAATCCCAATTGCCTTGAAGGAACAACGACCTGATTTACCGATTATTTGTGATCCAAGTCACATCACGGGGCGACGAGATTTACTGTTAGAAGTAAGTCAAAAGGCAATGGACCTGAACTTTGAAGGATTGATGATTGAGACACACCCAAATCCAGATGAAGCGTGGTCGGATGCGGCACAACAGGTGACAAATGATGGACTCAACGCGATTCTTTCCCAACTCGTTTTGCGTTCCGTTGAGGTATCGAAAGATGTAGAAGGAAGCATGGATGAACTTCGTGCAAAGATTGCCATTTTGGATGATCGTATTTTTGACATCTTGGGGGCGCGGATGGAATTGAGTGAAGAAGTTGGTCAGCTGAAACGTGAAAACAATATCACTATTCTACAACAGGAACACTGGCAAAGAATCATTGCTTCGCGCATCGAGAAACGTGGTGAATTCAGATTAACACAGCAGTTCGTTCGTCAATTGATGGATGCGATTCACCAAGAGTCTATTCGTCATCAGACTAAAGTGATGAACACCGAAAAGAACGAATCATGAAGCGAGTAATATCTCCATCCGAATTAACAGGAACAATTGCGATTCCATCCTCGAAAAGCGACGGGCAGAGAGCAATTCTGGCCGCGGGATTAAGTAAAGGTGTAACAGTTTTACATGGAATTGGAAAAAGTGATGATGAGCAAGCGATGCTCAGAAATATGCTTCAGTTAGGAGGAGAAGTGAAAAGTACTTCAGGTGAATCCACCATCATTCAGGGGATTAAAGACTTTCCAACAAAAGCTAAACTAAACGCTGGAGAGAGTGGACTTGGGATGCGTTTGATTACTGGAGTGTGCGCCGGTCAAGGTGGTGACTTTGTGATCTCAGGTGAAGGTTCATTACCTCAACGTCCACAGAGATTTTTTGAGGAACATTTGAGCCAAATGGGAGTGAAAGTAGTTTCAAATAATGGATATTTACCACTTTCTCTTCAGGGAAAAATCATCGGAGGTAAAGTAGAAATTGACGGAAGTACATCTTCTCAATTTCTTTCCGGAATGTTGATGTCGCTCCCCTTAATTGAAGAAGATTCAACTTTGGTCGTACGAAAATTGAAAAGTATTCCATACGTGCAAATGACGCTGAACACCCTAGCGGCTTTCGGGATTGAAGTGGAGCATGAGAATTTTGAGCGTTTTTTCATCAAAGGAAAGCAATCTTATAGCTGTGATGAGTACACCATTGAGGGAGATTGGAGCTCAGCGAGCTACTGGTTAGTGGCTTCCGCGCTGGGACACTCTATTTCAGTTACGGGACTGAATCTCGAAAGCGCCCAAGCCGACAAAGCTTTGCTGGAGATGTTGAAAGCGGCGAATTGCATCGTTGATATACATGATGATTTTATCTCAGTTGATGGTGCTCATAGAACTTCGTTCATGGTAGATGCTACTCATTGTCCTGATTTATTCCCAGCGCTCGTAACTTTTGCAGCATTTTGCGATGGCGTTTCGACCATTTCGGGTGTTCATCGCCTCGCAACTAAAGAGAGTGATCGTGGAGTCGTTTTGCAAAAAGAATTTGGAAAGCTAGGATTGAAAATTGAATTGATTGGAGATGAAATGCTCATTCATGGAGGAACCAGATTAACTCCAGCCGAAGTTGACTCTCACAATGATCACAGAATTGCCATGTGTCTAGCGATTGTCGCTTCACAATTAGAAGGTGAAACGACGATTGTTGATGCCGAGGCTGTTTCCAAAAGTTACCCTGACTTTTGGGAAGATTTTGACCATTTGTCCAATAAGTTTGTGCAATAATCGAATAATCAGCTACTTAATTGTGGTTTGTCTTGTGTATAGGTAAATTGTTGTTGAACTAAAAACTATAGCGAAATGACAAAAAAACTAACAGCAGAATTTTTGGGTACAATGTGGCTCGTCCTTGGAGGATGTGGTAGCGCCGTTCTTGCAGGGTCGGGAATAGGAGTACTTGGTATCTCATTGGCCTTTGGATTGACGGTAGTCACAATGGCCTACGCAATTGGATCAATTTCAGGAGCACACTTAAACCCAGCAGTATCTATTGGCTTATGGATGGGTGGCCGATTTGATGGGAAAGAACTACTTCCTTACATCGGTTCACAAATTTTGGGCGGGATAGCTGGAGCAGCCGTTCTCTATTTAATTGTAACAGGAGTGGATGGAGCCGAAATAGGAGGTTTTGCAGCTAACGGTTACGGAGATCATTCTCCCGCGAAGTTCAATATGACGGCTGCACTGGTAACTGAAACGGTAATGACTTTCTTCTTTTTACTCGTTATACTTGGTGTTACCAGTAAAAAAGCATCAGCAGGATTTGCAGGACTAGCAATTGGATTGTGTTTGACATTGATTCACTTGATCAGTATTCCAGTTACCAATACATCAGTGAACCCAGCGAGAAGTATTAGTCAGGCAATTTTTGTTGGTGATTGGGCCATTGAACAATTGTGGTTGTTTATTCTGGCTCCGATCGTTGGTGCCGTTCTTGCAGGTGTAGTAGCGAAACTCTTATTTACAGAAGAATCGTAAATCAACTATATTATTTCAAATACGGAGGACATTCATTGAGTTGGATGTCCTTTTTTGATTTAGAGAGTTCGCAAAAAAAATGGGAGCACTTGATCGAGCTGTTGAGGTAGGCGCAGCCTTCAAATACTCCCATTAGGTCTAGGTGAAAGGGTGGTGGTTATTCTTTTTCTACGGAATTATTCTTCTGAAAATTTGATTAGGAAGGCTCGAACTCCATCATTGCTGATGACAATCGCATCGAATTCTTCCACTTTTCCTTTGTCATATTTTCGTTTCGCTCTGCGCACAAAACTGCTTACAGACCGCGAACTAAAATTTGTTTCAAAGACATTATTCAATGTGGCTACTTCCTCGAATTCATTGGTAGGGTTCGAAAAAAGATAGATTGGAATATTTTCTACAGTCTCTACTTGAGCTTCAGTAGATGCCTTCTCACTGAATTTAATAAGTGTTCCGATCCATCCTTCGCGACTGATAAGTATCGCATCGAAATCATCGATCTTTTCCTTTCTCAGTTTGCGTTTTGCGTTGCGAACAATCAAACGAACTTTTTCATCCACCGTGAGTTGATCATCTTGATCTACCGTCCAAAGCGCTCCGAAAAAACTATTATTGATCGTTCCTGTCTCCGTGTAATCCGCTGTGGGTTGAGAGAAAAGGTAAACAGGTATGTTTTCTACACGCTGAACGTTTCCACTATTCAAATCAGTAGCAAACGATGAGTAAGAAAATAAAAGACTTGTAAAGAGTAAGGTAAATATTTTCATAGCCGCTGTATTTGTTAATATTACCTCAGTCAAACCAAATACCTTGCCAAAGTCGTTAACAAAAAATTAACAACTGTTTTACTCTATGTTTTTAGCTTTTATTTAATACGTCAAGAATGTTGCGGTGAATAAAAAAACAACACAACGAACCGTGCCTTTGTGGTCTATAGCTCCTCCGTCACATACTCCCAATCCTTCACCGCTTCAAACCGTTCTCGCGCTTCTTTATTCGAAGGGTGTTGCAACAAAGATTCAACAGAAACAGTCGGTACTTCATCGACCAATAAATCTTCACGAATGTAAATAAAGTTGAATCCTAATTCATTGGCACCAACCAAGCGATAGCCTTTATGATTGGCTAATTTCGTCATGGCAACCGGAGAAGCTCCGTGGTAAGTAGGGTGCTTTCCAGGGTAGAAATAATCAGGATCGTAGGGAACTACGATATCATTCATTCCGAATTCGTTGTGCGTCTCAATGATCACAACCAGGGGTTGAACAACGTCTATCGCCTTCCATACCCAATAATCGTTTCCATCAATGTCAATAGAAAGCAGACCAATTTCACCCTCGTAACCCGCATCTTTGATCAACTCATTGATGTTCTCAGCCGTGATCATCGCTTGTTTGAAAACAACAGGCGATTTGTGCGTGTTTTTATGTCGATTGAAAAAGTACTCACCTCGTTCAATCGCTTGCGGATTTCCATCTAGGAATAAGCCCTCGAATCGGTGGTGATAGTGCAGGTTTGCCGAATTACTATTGATTCCATCATCTGAACCAAACTCAATAAACGTTCGATTGGGCATATCGAGTAGGGCGAACAAAAACAGCAGCATTCCATCTTCCTCAAACTGAGAAAACACCTTTAATCCAGTATCCTGAATAGAACACAAAGCCTTCTCTTTCTGCATGTCTTGATAGTGCAAATACAAACGTTGCTGTCCTAAGTTAACTCGAAGGTTCATCTTGCCGCGAACCTTGTAGAACTTGAGATATTTTTTGAGGTAATGCTTTAGCATATTACTCAACGATCAGAATGTAATTGTTCTTCTTTCCTTTTCCGAGAAGAAGGTACTTATCGTTGATCAAAGAGTCTGCATCGATGATAAAGTCTTCTTTCACTTTCGTCTTATTCACGGAAATAGCGTTTTGTTTCAACTCACGTCGTGCTTCACCATTTGATTTCAGGAAACCTGTCTTCGCAGATAGTGCATCAATAATTCCCAATGAGCCAATTTCATCTCGTGATACAGTTGCTTGTGGAACTCCAGGGAAAATGGAAAAGAACTCATCTTCCGTCAAGGCTCTCAAATCGTCGGTAGTTGATTTACCAAATAAGATTTTGGATGCTGCAATTGCGGTTTTCAAAGCGGCTTCTCCGTGAACACGAATCGTGATGTCTTCGGCTAATGCAGATTGAAGTACTCTAAAATGAGGCGCCTCTTGGTGCTTCGCGATTATCGCATCAATCTCTTCTTTCTCTTTGAGCGTGAAAATCTTGATGTATTTTTCTGCGTCTTCATCAGAAGCTCTTAACCAGAATTGGTAAAACTCGTAAGGTGGAGTTCGTTCAGCATCCAACCAAACATTTCCTCCTTCGGTTTTTCCGAACTTTGTTCCGTCTGCCTTTTTGATCAAAGGAGTAGTTACAGCGTATGCTTCACCGCCACCTTTTCTACGAATCAATTCTGTACCCGTAACGATGTTTCCCCATTGATCAGACCCACCCATTTGAACGATGCAGTCTTTGTGTTTATTTAAATGGTAGAAATCGTATCCTTGAACCAATTGGTACGAGAATTCGGTAAACGACATTCCTGTTTCCAATCGAGATTTCACAGAATCCTTGGCCATCATGTAGTTCACTGAGATGTGCTTACCGACATCACGAATGAATTCCAGAAAACTCATGTCCTTGAACCAATCGAAGTTGTTCACCATTTCCGCAGCGTTTTCTCCTTCAAAACTGAGGAAGCTTTCGAGCTGCTTGCGAACACCTTCTACATTCTTATTCAATGTTTCCGTATCCAACAGGTTTCGTTCTTGAGACTTTCCAGACGGATCTCCCACCATTCCTGTTGCTCCGCCAACTAAGGCATACGGCTTGTGACCAGCGCGCTGAAAGTGTACCAAAATCATGATTTGTACTAGGCTTCCAACGTGAAGGGAATCTGCTGTTGGATCGAACCCAATATATCCAGAAGATATTTTCTTATTCAGGGCCTCTTCTGTGCCGGGCATCATGTCGTGGATCATTCCTCTCCACTGGAGTTCTTCAATAAAATTCTTAGGCATTTTAAACAATTATTTACCGCCAGTAAGCGATTTAAATACTTCTTCTAATGATTTTTCTTCTTTTCTCAAAGTCAGGACGAGCAGGTTATTCGATTGTGCAAACTGCGCGATGATCTTTCTCAAATCTACATCTTGATTCGATTCAAGTAACCAGCCAGCTTCGAATTTCTCCACTTTACTCACTGAATTGATCTTCTTCAATTGATTTTTGCTTACCGCTCCTTCGAACTCAACGTAAACAGTTTGTTGTCCTTCCATTTGAAGCTCGGAAGCTTTATTGTCAGCAACAATTTCGCCGCGATTGATGATCACAACGCGATCACAAATAGCTTCTACTTCCTGCATGATGTGAGTAGAGAGCATTACGGTTTTCTCTTTTCCAATCTCTTTGATCAAATTTCGGATCTCAACCAGTTGATTGGGGTCCAAACCAGATGTTGGTTCATCTAAAATCAACACTTCCGGATCGTGGATGATTGCTTGAGCCAATCCAACACGCTGACGATATCCTTTCGAAAGCGCACCGATTTTCTTGTTTTGTTCAACTTCCAAACCAACCGCCTTGATCATTTCTGCAACGCGTTCCTTGAGATTTTTGACCTTGTAGATTTTTCCCACAAACGTCAAATACTCCTTCACATACATGTCGAGATACAAGGGATTGTTTTCAGGGAGATACCCGATCAATTTTCGCGTTTCCAGATTGTCCATAGAAACTTTTTGTCCACATACTTTCACCTCTCCTGATGAAGACGAAATGTAGCCAGTGATGATTTTCATTGTCGTTGATTTTCCTGCTCCATTTGGACCAAGAAACCCTACAATTTCTCCACTCTTTACGTTGAAGGTAATATCCTTCACAGCAGCTTGTTCTCCGTAGTATTTAAATAGATTTTTTACCTCTATGGACATGCTTTCAAATTTGAAAAAACGAATTTAGTGAATATTTGGCGGTTGACTGCTCGCGTCTCAAGTAATCTGGGTTTTATTGATTGAAAGGATGAAATATCCACGTGATTGAGGGAAGTTTTCGATTATTGTTAGTAGCTTTATTCCACTACTTATTCATTATTCGGGTTTAATCTATAGCATATGATTTTAAAAAAGTTACGAAAATAGCGAATTATGCTCCCGTCAATTTACATCCTGTTTACGGCAATTGTTGTACTCCTAGTGCTGTTGTCGTACCGTCAGGTTTTACAAAGAATGGCAATCCCTGCCAGAGAACGATCAAGAAAGTTTTTGACTGCGTCCGTGGTGATGTTCAGCTGGATCGCTTACGTAATAGTCATTTCTTTAACTGACCTCTTGAAGGATTTAAGCTTGCCTCCGAAATTTCCTTTATTGATTTTCCTTCCGTTGATAATTGGCTTTACTCTGTTTTATAGAAGATCACGAAATAGTGCTGTCATTAAAGGTATTCCTAAGACATGGCCTGTTTACTTCCAATCATTTAGAATTGTTGTAGAGCTTATCTTGTTGTATACATTTTACGCGAATATTATTCCTGAAAGTGCCACCTTCGAAGGACTGAACTTTGACGTCTTAATGGGAGTTTCTGCTCCTTTTGTGGCATATTTAGTGGTAAGAAAGAATGGATCTAGGGCCTTTCAATACCTCTGGAACGTTTTGGGAATTTGTATGGTACTCTTCGTCGCGTTTATTGTTGCAAGCTCGATATATTTCCCAGGAATATGGGGCAGTAAAGTACCCTTGGTGAGTATGAAATTTATTGAAATGCCTTACATTCTTCTGGCTGGATTTTTAGCACCGATTGCAATTTTTATGCATGTAGTTTCTCTAGTGCAATTGCGGCAAAGAACCTAGTGTTACTTCTTCTTTCCATGCTAATAAGTAAAGAAATGTATGCGAGGCTAACGGATTCTAATGTAACGATCGTACATTTTCTGTAATCAGGACTATTTATAAGATACAATCTTTCGAGTTATACATCTCCTTTTACACTTATTTTCAGTATCTTACAAGAGAATAGACCGCCTAATCCATTCCTGTTCAGAGCTCATTTTTCAGGTGATTTTTCGAACATCTGTACGGAATCTACATGCAATGGCTGTGTCTTAACCACTTTAATTCATTGTTATGGAAGAAATTTATGAACTGGAAGGAGTTGTTAAATCCTTCTCGACGCGAAAGGGAATAGAAGATCTCGTTATCGTTGTGTTGGACTTAGACTCAGGATCAACGCAAAAAGAATCAGCGTATCAAGGAACTGACGATTTTGATCACCTATTGGTATATGACCGTCTCGGCTCAGTTTTAACCAATGCATCAGGGCAGTTTTCGCTTAAATTCACGAATAAAGACTTCCAAATTGGAGATCGTGAGCTAAGACCAGACATTTTGTTGGTAGTATTCGCACCTGAAATCTCTGGAACGATTCCATCATCAGGTGAAATGACGAACCGATTGTCCTTTGGAAAAAACATACTTCATGTATCTGCTCCAATCCGCTTGGCAGCGGGAAAAGTAGAAGCTTATAGCATTTTGATTAAACAGGAGAGTTTGAATAAATTCGGTTTAGGTTTACCTGCCGAGAATTCTCTGCCGAACATTGGAGCGATGGAACGAAGAATGGCCGAAAAGCAAAAACATTCAGAACAATTACTCAAGCTGAAAATGGCTGATATTAGTTTCCGTCTCAAACAGCATGAAACATTGAAGGAAGCAGCGAAGAACTTATTTGGACCATTGATTCTATCCAAATTACCAGCTTCTGTTCGCTCGAAGAATACCTATTTTGCTCCAGGAGATAATCTGTTCGATTTAAAAGACAGAATAATTTTAGATAAAATCATCAACTTTTATAACACAACAGAGGATACAAAGTTTCAGCTCAAGGTTCCGCCAGCGATAGCTCAAAATATAGGTGTGATTAATAGCGACGGAATGATTCAAGCAAACATTCCATCCAACAACTTTTGGCGCTGGTGGGTCAATAAAAATGACACCGTGTTAGAGCGCAAACCAAATGTCTATGCAAGTTGTTTGGAGGAGTTCCGTGAAGAAGACTTGGAAGAAAGGGTTGAGGTGATTGAACTAGGAGGCTCAACGGATGAAGTAGATATGTCAACAAGCTCCCTGTCAATTAATGAGCAAGTGGATAAATTGGTCGGGTGTGCAACCTGTCCTGAGGAACCTTTGCGTTATTCACAAATGATTGACCCCAATTACAAACAACGAGATTTAAAGGAAACGATAAACGGTCTTGAATTGAACAGTGGACCAACAGATGTTACATCTTACTATGATTTCGAAAGTATTCAGATTGCGTTTGAATCAATCTGGACAGAAGTATTTGATGAAACCCTCGAAGATCTTGGAGCGCAAATCTATACAGAGATCGTTCGAACGAGCGAAGAAACAGATAGCGATTCCTGTATTGGTGGAGTACGTGCGGGAACGGATATGGACCCTTCCAGTTTAAAAGCACTTTTGCGCGAATATCGTTTAGCGACTGGGGCGAGAAAAAATGCACGCCTCGATCGTTTGTTTCAAGAATTGGAAACGCGCCTGGCGGAACCGTATAAATTTGATGTATTCGCGCCAAATTCAGTCAATTTTGGTGTTACATTTACGTATCGACAAAAATGGGAACCCGGCTCATATCAAGTGGGGAAATTGGTGAAAACAATTCCATTAGCTCCAAAGGAGGTTCGAAAGTACCAAACGAAAGTTTCCAAGAAATTGACGAAGTCTCAGCAAGTAGTGGAAGATAGAGAATTCAAAGGAAGTTCGGAAAGTTCAAATACGTCACGCGCAGAAAGTGAAATTGTAAACAGAGCAACAAACAAAACTGCTTTTCAAACAAATATGCAAGGGCAGCTTGATATGCAGATGTACAATATGTCTTTCGGAACGAATACGAACATGGAATCTGAGAAGTTTTCATCATCCACTAAAAAGAATTTCCGAGAAGCTGTTTTAAAGGCCGCGCAAGAGTATCGAAAACAGACGAAATTAGAGGTAAACACAGGATCTGAAGATCTCTATGAAAGCACAAATTCAGGAGAGATCAAAAATCCCAATGAAGAAATTTCAGTGACCTATTTATTTTATGAGTTGCAAAGGCAGTTTATGATTTCCGAAGAGCTTCACCGCATTACTCCGATTATTACTGTCGCGTTTGAGGTTCCGAAGCCACACGAAATCGATAATGATTGGTTAATGACCTATTCTTGGATCATTCGACGAGTGTTACTTGATGAGAAGTTTCATGCGGGTCTTGATTACATTGATAATAGTTTTGTTGGTTCTGAAATTGCCATGCAGGAAATGGGCCGCGCATTAAGAAAACAACAAGCGCTGGTAGACGAATTGAACCGTGAACTGACAATCAAAAACGACAGTGTTGAAAGCATCATGGGTAACATAACGGATTTGATGATAGGTGATGAAATCCTTAATACAGTGAAGGAAACAGGAGATTTTATTCATCAATTAATCAATCCCTTCGCAGGAATGTTCGGGAGCGATGATGCACCAGATTTGGAAAAATATAAGGAAATCATGGAAATGCAGTTGGAGCGTTCAGAAAAAGAACAAAAACGCTTGCAGGGACGTATCCAAGAAGCGCAATCCGACCTTCAGAATATTACAGCTAAGTTCGGCGAAATGAGTCGTGAATACTTCGATAAGCAAACGGCAGTAGCACAACTCAGAATTCACATCAAAGAGAATGTTTTGTATTACATGCAGGCCATTTGGTCTCATGAGCCAAAGGATCAGCGCTATTTCCGATTGTATGACTTAAAAGTCGATTGGTTTGACGATCCCGAAAGTCCAATCCCAACAGATGGTCTGCGCCCAGTGCTCAATGAGGACACAGGTGAGGTAGAATGGATCGAAGGAGAAGTTGATTTACCCCTATCCGATATTACGCGAAGTGAAAGAAGTCTCGTGGATGTTGCCGACCTCGATAACCTATTAGGTTTCAAAGGGAATTACGCCATATTCCCAGTGAAAGAACCGAATTACATTCATCTGCACATGATGAAGGATTATATTGACACACAAACGGGTGGATTAACTGATCCAGATGAATTCGCCAATGTTACGACACAAGAGCTGATTGACTATCTGAAATGCATTCGAACCAAGCATCCTGCGGCGTATGAATCCGAGAAGGATCATGTTATTGACTTGATTAATGAACGGCAGCAGGCACCAAGGAAGGAAAAAGAGCTGGTCATTGTTCCTTCGGATTCTCTCTATATCGAATGTTTACCAGGTAAGCATGCAGTTCTAGAAGATTTCAAACTCATTCACCGTGCAATCGATGTGAAGAAAGTGCAGTCAGATGTAAGAGCGATGGAGTTAGAAAACTTGCGTTACGCAGCTCGATTGAAGAATGATGATTTTTCTGATCCAGAGATCGATAAGAATATTCGTATTGATGGAGATGTTGATGGTTTGGACGTAGAAATTTGATGCGATGGGAGGAGGTCAAAGAAGAAGAGATCAACGTTTTGCAGGGGATAGATTGGCGCACAGTTCGAGTCAGGAGAGTCGCAGAAGGTTGATTGATCAAATGAATAGGGTAAGGGATAGAGATGCGAATGAAGCGCGATTACGCGAAAGTGAACGAGAGGTTCATGATAGAGGGATTAATAATACGAATGAGAGATCTAGAAATCAGTCGAGAGGTTTAAATTCTCGTGGTCTCGCTACGAATCAACCGAACAGACAAGTTCTAAATCGCGATGGAAACGAAGCATCGACTGATGACGAATCAGAACCGCTATCAACGGATAATGACAATAACAGCGGGATTACCTCTTCACAAATTGATCATGCTATTCGGCCTTATCACGGAGCGCCTGTAGAGGATTCCACAGACCCTTCTGTTTACAGTGTTCCGGAGACAACAGAAGCATCTAGGAATATTGCTCGAAGATCACATAGCACATTGGATGAGTTAAATAATCGTTTCTTTCGGACAATTTGGAATGAAACCGCACTAAGTCTATCAGAAAGTGGACAATCGCGTCATGATGCACAATTAGAGATACTTAGGACAAGGTTCGTACACATTATGCAACAAAATCCAGAAGGTATTCAATCACGTAGAGATTGGCGAATGGCAGAGAGTATTTTTGATCGAGCTTATGTTAGAGCCCGAGAAAGATGGAGTGCTACCCCCATGTGGAACGCAGTCTGGAATAATGATGAGGCTCGAGATCGGCTTTTAGAACTCCATAACGAGGGAATAATCCATATTAGAAGAGATGCCGAAACAGGACTACCAACAGGAGCTCCTAGGATGCAACAGTACAATCCATCCAACGGTAGATACCCATGGGTTCCAATCAATATTGATCATGCTGTACCTCTTGAAAGAAATCCATGGGGGGTTCTCGAACCAGATAATTTAGTTGCCACTACCGCTCATATAAATCAACGAACACTGAACTATTTATCAAGAGATACTCCCTTTCTCATGTCTGTGGATCGTTTTGGCGGTTCGATGCAGGACCTCGAAAACCAAATAGAGAATTTCGTCATGTCCAATGGACTTTCTAGGAGAAGAAGAGCTAGCGCGAGTCATTTACACGAACGGTTTGGTTCTATAGCAGAAAGTGTTTTACTTCAGGAGAGAAATAGAAATTCTGGAAATCGTGATCAAACTGTGAGTCGTGGTCTATTTCAAGCATTAAGCCTTGTGTTAGATTTACTTTTAGGTAGTGCCCAAAGTTCTATCTACGAAAATACCGTGTTGCGGATGAGAGACGCAGATAGGAGAAGACGTCATCGAAGGAGCCATAACCAATTCAACATT
>JBGCDF010000234.1:0-14117 GCA_045105095.1 Crocinitomicaceae bacterium
TTTTGGGACTTGACTCAGTACATGGCACAAAATAACTGCACTGACTCCGTGATTTCCGAACACAGAAATTTCGTAAATGGACGTAAGAATTTCGTCCCAGAATTCACTCGATGGAAATACGCCTTTTCCTGGGATTCTATAGGGCGTTTAAAACATGAAGTGATCACGGTTGGTGCGGATTCAGTTTACCGAAATGTGCGTAAGAATTATTCGGATCAACTGCTTGATAGCGCAACAATTTCGATAAACTGGATCATGAAGAGTCCACCTATTCGACGATGGTTTGAAACGATGAATGAACCTCTTTACCTTACGAAAAGTGAAGGTGATGGATCAATGGGAATCATACGCACTAAGAACTTTAAGCTCATTTCTATTCTTTCACAATCTGGCGGATACCCCTGTCGAATCATTGACCATGTTTACGACTCAATAAGCGAATACAAAGGAGTCTATAGTATTCAAAAAATCGATTCGTTGGACAGCATTCCATATCGTCCGAGAACTAAGAGAAATAATGTAATTATGCCTCCGTTGGAAGTCGGTATCCCAAGCAGACCAAATGGATTACTAGATGTAAGCGCGGATGCCTATCGTCGAAGTGTAATCATGCTCGACAACGGATGGACAATCATTCGATATCAAAGAGGAAATGATAACTATACCAGAGCTGCATTAGGACACAAACCTTGGGTTCGACTTGACTTACTGTATGACCGTTTTGTATTCGTGGCACCTTCTGGAAAGGCAAAGTACGTGTATCTTTACAAAAAATTGTACCGAATTGATTACACTACTCCATAAAACGATCCCAATCAATTCAATTAACGCTGAATCATCAATCGTTTCGTGTATAGTGAGTTTTTTCGTTGAACTTGAACAATGTATGCTCCAGATGCAAGGTCTAAATCATTCAGAGTTAATCCTTTCAGTCCACTAATATCTTGAGAATGCGCAACACGTCCATCGTATCGAAGAAGTTGCAGCAACCCCGAATCCTTAGATTCAAATTCAATGGTTAATTCACTTCCATTATTCGGGTTTGGATAGATCGTCAATTCTGTAATTACGAGAGGAACAGCAACGATATCAGAATAACTGAACATTCCGTCAAAGTCCGTTTGCTTAAGTCTGAAGTATTCGAATTGCTCCACATTCGAGGAAGTGAACGAATAATTCTGAACCTCTTGTGTGCTCCCAGCTCCCTCTATCTGATTCATAACCAACCAATTTTCACCGTCAAATGACCCTTCGATCGTAAAGTAATCATTGTTCTCTTCCGATGCAGTTTGCCACGTAAAATCGATTCCATTGTTGGTTGATTCAGCATCAAAATAGGTCAATTCCAAAGGCAGAATGAGTCCAATAATTGTAGGACCAGTAAGCGTACCATCAGCTCCTTGCCAAACGTCCCCTCGGCAAATACGAATAACTTGATTGGCCTGACTCGGCCCTGACGTCTGGATCGAACCTGTGGGAGTAATCACAATTACCGAATTGCACGGAAGGTTTAGTTGCGAGTTTGGAGAATCAAAGATCAGCACTCCCTGAACGTGCACAGTAACGGCGAGTCCCATAATATTGATCACCGTAGAAATAGCGACAGTATCACCTAGTGAGATGAGAATTTCATCCCCTCCTATGGGAACGGAACCACATGACCATGTTGAAGGGATGTTCCAGTTGGCTGTTCCAAGAGAATTGCAATTAACGGCCAAAGAAGAACCTGAAATAAAAAGTAAGAATACGAGAAATGAGATAGTAGTTTTCATGCGGTATGGTTTAGGTTTTCATTATTAACTCCTTATTAAAGAGTGTTTAATGGTGTGTTTAGCTATGCACACATAGTAATCTAATCATTTCCTTTCGCACGAACAAATTAAATCGACCCACGCAAGTTAGAGCACGACGAAGTAGTCTCTTTAAACGACGAAGTGTGGAAAGATTAACCGATTTCGGTCCTTACGTTTCAATATTTGAACGATCTTGCACTATGATTTTAAATCGAATTTGGATTGGAATGTTCTTGATAGCATTCGTTGTTGTAGCTTCCAAGATGATCTTTTGGCACGACATAGCCGTGATGAAAGAAATGATCGATGCCTTGTCCTCAGCAGCTAAAGTTGGTTTCGAACTATCGTTGTACCTCACAGGAGCAATGTGTTTATGGCTCGGAATTATGAGGATTGGAGAAA
Organism: Crocinitomicaceae bacterium; assembly: GCA_045105095.1. Classification (GTDB taxonomy): domain Bacteria; phylum Bacteroidota; class Bacteroidia; order Flavobacteriales_D; family Crocinitomicaceae; genus UBA4466. The sequence continues at coordinate 2,196 of JBGCDF010000234.1, forward strand.
ACGGAGGAGCAATGAACGCGTTAACTAGAGCCGTATCTCCCCTTTTCTCTCGACTCTTTCCTGAGGTACCAAAAGGTCATCCTGCAATTGGCTCAATAATGATGAACTTTAGCGCAAACATGCTGGGATTAGACAATGCTGCAACTCCACTAGGATTAAAAGCCATGTCTGAGCTTCAAGAATTGAACGAAGAGAAGGAAAAAGCTTCAAATGCTCAGATCATGTTTTTGGTACTGAATACCTCAGGCTTGACTATCATTCCAGTATCCATATTTGCCTTAAGATCTGGTATGGACTCTCCAACCGAAGTGTTCCTTCCCATTCTTATTTCCACATTCATAGCCTCTTTGGCAGGCTTGATCTTCGTGTCAATCCGTCAGAAAATCAATTTACTGAATCGAGTTGTATTGGCGTACATTGGAACACTAACGTTGTTTATCGGACTTTTGCTCTACTATGTAGTCACTCATCCAGAACAAGGAGAATCGGTTTCAATTGTTGTAGGCGGAGGATTGATGTTCGGTATTATTCTCACCTTCATGCTCATGGCTATTCGTAAGAAAGTCAACGTCTATGAATCATTTATTGAAGGAGCTAAAGGCGGATTTGATGTCGCGATCAAAGTCATCCCATATCTCATCGCGATGCTCTGCGCAATTGCCGTTTTTCGAGCTTCCGGAGCATTAGATGGATTGCTTGATGGCGTCCGATGGTGCGTAGTATCTCTCGGTGTGACCGTAACTGAATGGGTGGATGCTCTTCCTGTAGCGTTTATGAAACCTTTGAGTGGAAGTGGTGCCAGAGGAGCTTTTGTTGAAGTGATGCAGCAAGTCCAGGAAGGAAATCTCCCATCAATAACGGAAAAAATAGCCGCTACCATGCAAGGGAGTACGGAAACTACTTTTTACGTTTTAGCCGTTTATTTTGGGTCGGTTGGAATAAAAAACGTACGTTATGCTGCAACGGCAGGATTGTTCGCGGATTTTATCGGAATTGTCGCAGCAATAATTGTCTCATACATATTCTTCGGATAACATGAATTGGTTTAAACGAAAAAAGCGAGAGATTATCGCAAGTGAATTATCGGGAACTCCTCTGAAACGAATGGATTATCCAGCTAAAATCATTGTGGCCTGGAGCAAAGCGATTCAAGGGAATGATGACATCATGCTTTGGTTAAAAGAGAACGGTTACGAAGAGCTATTCATGGCAACCTATGCCATTTATCTCAAAGAAGAAGCAAGAAATTGGCTTCAAGAAAATGGTTATGCACATTTATTAGCAATGATCAATGCTGCGGAAGGCAATGAAAGTGCACAGAAATGGTTGTTAGTTCATAATTTTGAAGTCCTCTATCATATTGCCATGTCAGTTGAAGGAGAACAGCTTAGTTTCGAGTGGATTGGACGTAATGCCCCTCCCGACATTTTCCTCCTTACTAAGTCCATAAAGACGGTCAAAGATAAAATCGAAGAGAACCATAATGACATACATTCTTTTGGTGTCGACCTGTAAACCTGACCTTGAATTTTTTATTGCAAATGATTGTTTTAGCTTTGCACTACAATTTTGAATAACCGTATGATAAAGGGAAAGAAACTCATTGTAATTTTGCCGGCATATAACGCTGCGAAAACCTTGCAAAGAACCTATGATGAAATTCCATTCGACATCGTAGACGAAGTGGTTTTAGTGGATGACAAAAGTAGCGACAACACGTCTGAATTGGCGCGCGAAATTGGTATTACGCACGTAATTCGTCATGAGGAAAACAAAGGATATGGAGGAAATCAAAAGACGTGCTACAATAAAGCATTAGAGCTTGGTGGAGATATCGTCGTAATGCTTCATCCCGATTATCAATACACACCAAAATTGATAGAAAGCATGGCTCACCTAATCGCAAATGATGTATATCCGTGCGTAATTGGGTCCCGTATTTTAGGAAAAGGCGCACTCAAAGGTGGAATGCCTTGGTACAAATATGTAGCCAATAGAATTCTGACCTTGTCCCAGAATATCTTGATGAATCAGAAGCTTTCAGAGTACCATACAGGTTACAGAATGTTCTCGAAAGAAGTGCTTGAAGGGATTAACTACAATATCAATTCAGACGATTTCATCTTCGATAATCAAATGCTGGCACAAATTTTTTACAAAGGATTTGAAATTGCAGAGATCACTTGCCCAACGAAATACTTTGAAGATGCGTCATCTATCAACTTAGCACGCAGTTCGAAATACGGAATGGGAGTGTTGGGCGTTTCCTGGATGTACTTTTTCAATAAAATAGGGATCGCCAAATCGAAAAGATTCCATTCGTAAATCTTCGAAGCCCACAAAATTGAGCACGAGTGCTGTTTAATTAATTCAAACAAAGAATGTCGCTACTCGACCGTATCGCTTCAAAACAAAATTGGACTCTTGGTCTATTAGCGTTATTGTCAGCGTTTTTCTTTATTGGATTAGGGAACGTACACTTATTTGACTGGGATGAGATCAATTTCGCCGAATCAGCGAGAGAGATGATCGAAAGTCAGAATTACCTGAGAGTTCAAATAAATTTCTTGCCTTTTTGGGAGAAGCCACCCTTGTTTTTCTGGCTTCAGGTCGGATCCATGAAACTGTTCGGGATTAATGAGTATGCAGCTCGCTTCCCGAATGCCATTTTTGGTGCGCTTTACCTCTTTACTTTTTACTTCATTGGTAAACGACATTTCTCTGCTAAATTTGGTTTGATTTGGGCATTAGTCTTTTTCGCTTCCCTCCTGCCGCATATTTATTTCAAGTCAGGAATTATTGATCCTGTCTTCAATTTTTTCATCTTCCTTTCTATCTATTTCATGATCCGCGTGATTGGAAAAGACGGAAACGCTATTTGGAAATTGGCACTCTTGTCAGGTATTTTTTCAGCGCTGAGCGTACTAACGAAAGGACCGGTTGGATTTCTACTCCTCGGTCTCACATTGGCGGTTTACCTCATTTACAAGCGTTTCAAGGTCTTTCCATCGGCCAAAGGAATTCTGTTTTTTCTGATAGGATTTGCAGCAATCATTTCATGCTGGGTAGCAATGGAAGTTTCTCAAAACGGTTGGGATATTCTTTGGCAATTCATTGAATACCAGGTTGAACTGTTCAGAACTCCGGTAGCGGGACATGAACAGCCCTTTTACTACCATTTTATCGTTGTAGGATTTGGCTGTTTCCCAATATCTGTTTTAGCAATCCCTCTGTTTTACTCTCGCAAAGATGAGACAGCGCTTGATTTACGTCGATGGATGCTCTGTTTATTCTGGGTGGTACTCATTCTATTCAGCATCACGACGACGAAGATTATCCATTATTCTTCCATGACCTATGCTCCACTTTCCTTTCTAGCCGCGTTGAGTATTTACCGCATGATGTCGGGAGAAATTGAAATCCGCAAATATGTTCGCATTTCGTTCTTAATCATTGGGGGAATTGTTTCCTTAGCTATGTTGGCGATTCCTGTCATTTTAATGGAACAGAATTGGTTAATCAGTATTACAGCCGATCCCTTTGCTGTGGAGTTGATTAAAAACTCTCCTTCATGGACTTTTCTTGATATGATTGGAGGAATTATCTTTCTAACTGGTTTTATCCTTGGATTTATTTATCTGAGAAAAGGTCGATTAGAAAGAATGCTCATTTCTTTGGTTGCAGGAACCGCTGTTTCCCTTCTGGTCATCCTATTCACCATTATGCCGAAAGTGGATCAGTTAACTCAAGGTGATGCAATCTCAATGTATGAGGAATTAGAAGATGAAGACTGTTATGTCGAATCACTTCGAAAGAGCTATGCACAATATTTCTACGTAAAAGTCAAGTCAGGATCCCGAACTGAAGAGCAAGATTTAGAATGGCTGTTGCGCGGAGATATAGACAAGCCAGTTTATATCGGTACTCGTTTTGACAGAATCTTTTTGGATAACATCGAAGGGTTTGAAGTGGTAAAAGAAAAAGGAGCATTTAAATTGTACCGTCGACTACCTGAAGAATGAGCATTTCAATCAGAAACACTCATTCTTAATAATTCATTCATCATCTTTCAGAAAGGATTCGTTCCAATAGCAGGTCTAAACCGACGATTATCGTTTTTACTTCTGAGTTGAATTCCTGATCATACTTACCATTTTTCTGATGATACTTTGCTAGTTCGTTCTGAATTGAAACGATTGATTTGATCAATTGCTTGTCTGTTTCAATACTCTCAAACCTGTCATGTTGTATTCTCATAGTCTTTGTTTTAGGCAAATCACTATGGTGTAGTCAGTAACTACACAAGACCTGCGGAGCAGTTCATTTTAGTCTTTTGGAGTAGCTGGCACGACATAAATTTGCTGATAAATCAAAGTGCTATGAGAATGCATTCAGGACCTGAAGTAGCACATTGACTGCAAAGAAGAGAGTTTAAAGAAAGTATAAACGATTATTATTCGCCGCTGTAAAAGATTTCCACGGCAGTAGCACCTTTGCCATACTCACGAAAGTCAGCATCATAAAAATCAATTTCTTTCCTATTTCAGTAATCCAAAGCTTGTTGTGTTCTTACAGTGCTGCATTTTAGACGAACAGCGCTGGTATTAATAGTAAACATGAAAGGTCTGAGGGACAGTACTTTGCCTTGGGAATGGTTCTTCTGATGTTTCAAATCAGGAGCGAAATAGAAATCGTTGGGCAGATTTCATTGAATGACTCCATCCATATATAGACAAGGCATTGCAGGTGTTTCATGTTGAACAAAATACTTGTCTTGTGTAAATTATTATTGGCTTCGTGTAGAGAAAACTCATTTCCAATCAAATTCTCCCTACTTTGATATCTGATTATCAGTTATTTCACGTGCGTTGAAAAAAGGTAATCATTTACTTAACTTTTAATCTAACAAGATGAAACAATTTATTTTGCCAACTGGCAAACTTCATTCTACGGAACAGGCTTATGTATTAGCTCAGGGTTCAGCCCTATTATTCCAAAATCCTGTACACGAGTCAGAGTATTCAGGTAGTTATCCTGAAAATAAGGTAGTAGCCCCTAATTGGACAATTCTAAATCAAACTTCGTTCGTTCCATTAGTCTTACCAGAACCCTTGGTTTATGCCGAAAAAGTGAATGGAGCCATAGATGTATATAGCAATATTATGATACCTTCCAATTTGATTAAAACACTATCAGTGGTCGTATATCTCAGTGAACCAGAAAAGATGATTTATGTTGTCGCATGTTACAATGGTGTGGACAATAGCGATCAAGTGAGCCATAAGATCAAAATTTCCATTCCAGATTGTTCGGAAATAGCAGGAATCTCAGAATTGACAATGTATCTCTTAAAGCCGGACCCAAAAACGTCGAGAGGAACCGTTACTACTGTACAAAATCTATCTATTACCCGCTCAAGTATTTAGTTGTAAAGGAGATAAGCTAAGTTATTCAGAAAAAAGCCGTTTATTGTTGAGATAAACGGCTTTTTAGCGTAACCCTCATTTATTGAAATACTGTGCTTCAATCATTTTCACTCTGATCGTTTTTATTGGATCGTCACAAGAAATATCAGTGAGCGATTTGATCAAAGTGAAATTTAAAAAATTTCCAAAATCAATCAAAGAAGATCCCAATTTCAGTAAGGCGTGCTTCTATTTTCTCAAAGATGAATTCGACTCAACACTAGTTTATTCACATCATTTCCTTGTTTCTCAAGCCAGCGAGAACAATTATTCAAATTACTGCCATTACTTTAGAGCATGGGGATTCTATAAAAAGAATATGTTCGTAAAATCAATGGGTGAACTTGAATTACTCTCAAAAACATTTTTACTTTACCCTGTCGCTAAATTAAAGATGGGGACAATCGAGCTCCATTTGGGCAACTACTCAAAGGCTCTCCATCATTTCTTGAAGATTAACGAGAATTCTAAGTTCATCGCTAAAAGCATACTGACCCACAATATTGGACTATGCTATTTGCATTTAGAGGAATTTGAAAAGTCTGAAAAGAATTTGATAAAGAGTTTGCACTTACAAAATAAGGAGCAAGACACTAACCTAATGATAAGTTCCTTCATGGATATTGCAAACTTATACTACGTGCAATATAAGGACGACTTAGCTATTCCATTTTTTGAAAAGGCATATCATCTTTCAAAAGAATCTTCCGATTTCGAACTAAAACAGAATGCAGCTCTTAATATGTCAGTTGTAGAAGAAAATCGAAAGAATCCAACAAAGTCTCTAGCATATAGAAAAGAATATGAACAATGGAATGATTCCATTAATGATCAAAATAGGGTTTGGGCAATCGCTCAACAAGAAAAGAAGTTCGTCTCTGAAAGAGATAAGAAAGAAATCGAAATTCTAGCGAAGGACAATGCACTAAAAAAGAACCAGGTTAACAGTTTTATTTATTCTTCAATACTCTTATTGCTTCTATTTACGACTCTTCTGTTTTTCTACCTCTCAAAGAGGAAAGTGAATAGAATTATTCTATCTCAAAAAAATGAGCTTGATGTGTTGAATGACACTAAAGACAGGCTTTTTTCTATTGTAAGTCATGATTTAAGATCGAACGTAAATGCCATTAGTAAAAATCATGCGCGCTTATCAAGTTCATTTAGTTCAAAACAATACGAGGATGTCGAACAGCAGATACAGCAAGGAGATACACTCACAAATAACACAAAAAGTTTATTGAATAATATGTTGAGCTGGGCCTTATTGCAAACGGATCAGATGTATTTTGAGCAAGAGAATTTGAACTTGCAAGCAATTGTTGGTCAAGTCACACATGATTACACCGGATTGCTCGATTCGAAAAGAATTACTCTGGAAGTAAATATTCCTGAGTACATACTGATTTTTGCTGATTCCGGCTCACTGAAAATTGTAATGAGGAATATATTAGATAATGCAATCAAGTTCTCTAATTACGCAGATACGATATTTATTCACGCCAAAGTTCATACAAACAAACAATGCGAGCTGACCATTGAGGACACGGGTTCAGGCATGAGTAAAGAAGCTCTCTCTGAACTATTCAATAGAACAGGCGATCAATCAAAAAAAGTCACCAGAGAACGCACAGGTTTAGGGCTTCATCTTTGCCAATCCCTGATTCAAACAAACAGCGGAAGCCTGAAGATCGAAAGCGAACAACACATCGGAACTAAACTTATCATTTCAATTCCATTAAGCAACAATCATGAGTAGAATCAATATCCTAGTAATCGAGGATCAAAAGGAAGAAAGTGATTCTTTGGTTGCATCGTTGACGAATAATGGTTTCAATGTGTTAGTTGAAGAGAATTACAAATACGCGCTCAAGACCTTTTATGAGGCTTCAATTGACCTTGTAATTATTGATGTCTTTTTAGATGGAATGCCTGACGGTATAACCTTTGCTGAAACGATTAGCACAGTTCCAGGTGCTCTCAAACCGTTTATTTTTCTTACTAGTTCTCAAGACAGAAGCATTTTTGATCGTGCAAAATTAACGAGTCCATTTAGTTTTTTGCTGAAACCTTTCAATGAACTAGAAGTCCTGTATTCCATTGAAATTGCATTGGAAAAATTCTATGGCCAGGGGATGATTTTCACTGCAAACACGAAAAAAGCGGTAATCAGTGATGACCATCTTTTCATTAAAAAGAACAAGGTACTAAAGAAGGTATTTATCTCGAATATCCTATATGTAGAGGTGGAAAAACACTACTGCAACATTCATACGGATTCAGAAAGATATGTTGTACTGATATCCTTAGTGAAAATTGCTGATCTCTTTGAAAAACATGGTTTTATTCGAACCCAAAGAAACTATCTGGTTAATTCTAATAAGATTAAGGAGATTATTTTGAACGAGGATACTATTATTCTATTGGGTGGCCAGTCCGTTCCCTTAAGTGATAACTATAAAAAATTCACGAAGAATCTCAATTTGCTATCCTAACAAGCAAATCCAACTTTTCTTACTCATTTACGATTTATACCTCCTTTCAATTTAATTCGTGGGATGATTTTTCTATTTCGTGAGAATAGAAATCCGTCTCGTGCAGTATTTCATTTTCCGCCTTCGAGATCAACCCATATTTGTAGTGTAAGCAAGAAAAACTAATTCGATTGAGTAGCTACTGTCTTTTTTCCTCTTACGATGGCGAAATCCGAAAAGCCAATTTAAATAGAGTAGGAAAACTATAAAATATAGGAATTATGGTATACGCAAAATTAACAGTTGGAAATAATTGGAGTACAAATACAGATTGGGCAAATCCGAGCCCGACAGTTTTTGGAAACGGTAATCTAAATAGAGACGTTTGGGGATGGAATTCAACTTCTCCTTGTAAAGTTACAAGTACGTTTCAGGCAGGAAATGAATGGTGGATCTCCATAGAACTTACTAGTCCTGCGCCAGGAGCAGGTGAACAATTGGCGTTCATGGGGCGGTACAATAATGTTGGTGATTCAGGAGTATTCGGTGGAATGATTCAGTCAAACAAACCAACATAATCACTTTGTCTTTCAATCAGAGTAGGCGAAATCCGAAAAGCCAATTTAAATAGAGTAGGAAATTTAAATTAATTATTATGAGTCAAAATAAAAGAAACACAACAGAATTAAATAGCGCTCAATCTGTCATAGGTGAAACGGAATTGAAAATTCTAGTTGAGTTAAAGGAAGTTAATGGGATAGTGGAAATTCGTTGGGAAATTGATCACAGGTACCCGATTCCAAAAATGAAAGGAGAAATACAGGCATTAGGAATTAATGAGGTTTACGAATGTTCTATTAACGCGCATATCGGAGCTGCTAATTCTCATTTTCCTTGGGGAAATGATTATGTTGGTTCCCTTTGGGGCTGGAATGGGGAAAAATATATATTAATTGTACAAACACCAATAACAAGTTAGGACAGTTAGACGTTCGAGTTTAAGAGTTGAAACAGAAGGCCCATAAATTTTTATATAAAGTTTACTGGGCCTTTTGCATTTTAAGAATAGCCTGAATTAACTAGAGTTTCAAGGAGTAAAAGACCATGCTGCTTTAATCACTCTCCGCTGTAAAAAATCTCAACGGCAGTCGCGCCTTTGCCATACTCACGAAAGTCAGCATCATAAAAATCAATTGAAGATTGCCCTTCAAGAAATGAACGGACTTCCTTTTTCAAAACGCCCATTCCTACTCCATGAATAATCACCAACTTTCGGATACGTTTACTTTTCGCTCGCTGAAAAAAGGACCTAAGCTCGCGCATTTGTTTCATTACGATTTCACCATTGGATAATGCTGAATGGGATTCCGTGATTTCTTCAATATGCAAATCAATTTCCCATACATCAACTGGTTTTCGCTTTCCAGTCAACATTCCTTTGCGAACTTGATGCCTGAGTGTAGCATAAGATTCATCTTCATTAATTGCTACAATATCTTCCGCATCCAGAAGATATTTCTCTCCATGAACTGGAGCAATTTCATTCAAATAACATTTTTGATCAAACCCTGAATCATCCAAAACTACGACAAACCCGTCTCCAACAGATTGAATGATGCCTCCACCAGGCTCACTCATAAACACGATTTTTTGACCAGGCTTATAGCGCATCAGCACCCCAGATTTGAGCCCCTAAAAGTGTGGAAAGTATCCACGGCGAGAGGAAAGATAATAACCAGAATCCGATGATCAGAATTCGAAAGAAAAGTGAGGTGTCACGTTCAATTGGCGTAACGAGCACATTGTTTACCTGACTGGCCAAAACTGGTCCTGACTCTTCACTTGAAACTTGATCAATGAACTTTCTAAGCGCTGGAGTATGTTCAAGTACTACTTGCTTTATCTTCGAGAAGTCTCTGTTACTTAATAGCTTATATGTTGTAGCGTAATCAACACTTTCATCATAAAGCTCCTTGTGCATTTGATATTTCTTCTGAAGCGCTCGAACACGAAAGGCCATAAAAAACCCGAAAGCAATGACTACATAATAGCGCATGTACGCTCCGATACCAATCAAGATTAATGAAGAAACTAAGGCAAAGAATACGAGCAACAATTCATTCACACGCTTACGTACAAGCAACTTAAACATCTGCCCACCATCTAGCGGATCAATTGGTAGTAAATTGATAATGTTGAGAAGTACGAAAATCAATGCAGGCTCTCCTAACCAAGAATTCTGTGGACTTAAACTTGCATACCAGAACAAAATATTCCCAATTACAATTCCTGGAAACGGGCCCGCAATTAAAACGATTAAACTTTGCTTTTGCGAATAATTTGACTTTTTACCTTGAACAAATGCTCCCATCAATGGGATAAACAGCATCCGAACATTTTTGTACTTAAAGACTTTCATTGCGATGAAATGTCCCATCTCGTGGATAATAAGAACAATCAATAGATTTACAAGAAATAGAAACTGATCTTCAAAGAATAGCAAGAAAACCATAATGAACACAACCAGAGAGAATATAGTCAACGACAAACTACTCTTTGGTGTATACTCCACCAAGTCAGGTTTTTCTGGGTAAAAGTCAAAATCTTGCATTATTATACTAAGGTATTGAGAAATACCGAATGTTCAATAAAATCATGCGTAAATTATGAATTCATGGCGAAATCCTTAGCAAAATAGGTCAAAATACCATCAGCGCCAGCTCTGCGGATACTCAATAACATTTCGCTCATCGCTGTCTCATAATCCAACCATCCGTTAGCACTAGCGGCGTAGATCATAGCGCATTCTCCACTTACATTGTAAGCAGTAATTGGCAAGTTCGAAGACTCACGAAGAGCATGAATGATATCCAAATAACAAATTGCCGGTTTTACCATCAGCATATCTGCTCCCTCTTGTTCATCCAACTCGGCTTCTATCAATGCCTCTCGCTTATTCGCTGGGTCCATTTGATAGGTTTTCTTATCCCCTGCTTTCGGTGCAGAATCTAAGGCATCACGAAATGGTCCGTAGAATGCACTTGCGTATTTTGCAGTGTACGACATTATGCTCACATCAGAGTACCCACTTTTATCGAGATATTCTCGCATATATCCAACACGACCATCCATCATGTCGCTAGGACCGAGGATATCGATCCCAGCCTGCGCCTGCGCTAAAGACATTTTTGCTAGAATTGGAAGCGACTCATCATTTATGATTTGCCCGTTTCTCACCAATCCATCATGACCATCGGAAGAATACGGATCCATGGCTACGTCACTCATCAACTCAATCTGAGGGAAACGCTCTTTGATTGCTCGAATCGCGTGTAGGTAGAAATTATCATCCGCATAACTATAGCTAGCAACGGTGTCTTTTAACTCGTCTTTTACCGCTGGAAACAGCACAAACTTATCCAGCCCATGATTCACACACTCCTCAATTTCAGGAAGTAAGAGATCCAACGACCAGCGGTAATTTGACGGAAGCGATTTTATCTCTGTTTTGATATTCGTGCCATCCTCTAAAAACAAAGGGTATATGAGATTTTGAACTCCCAAGTTGGTTTCCGAAACCATTCTACGAATCCCTGATGATCTTCTATTTCTCCGTGGTCTTCTATTCATGATGAAATTTGATTGAAACAAAAGTAACAATTCGTTGCAAATATCTTTTTTTTGCTAATTTAGCGGGTAATGCCAAATTGCGAATAAAAACTATGATTAAAAGCAAAATTCAAACAGCTATTTTTCCGATTGTTGGAGCAGCCTTTTTAGTGCTGGGAATAGCTGGATGTTCTGAAGACCCAGAAGTAGATTCCAATATAGTAGATAAAGAAGTGCTTGACATGGACGGTTCGTTGAATACGGTATTCGACGGAAAGATTTTCAGCATCCCATCTCCTATTCAAACTGCCTATCTTATTAAGGATTTAGATTTATCATTTGACGACGCAATGTTGAATGATGATGCAAACGTA
>JBGCDF010000235.1:0-26253 GCA_045105095.1 Crocinitomicaceae bacterium
GAATGTTTTTACTGGTCTAAAAGGGCTTTTGTCAGCAATTGTAACTGCAATAGACGCTGCGGATGACGCAGGAACGGATCGAGATAATGGTTACATGAATGGGAGAACATTAGATCAATTATCTTCTATGGACAATTCCGTTTACAACAAGATTAAAATTGAAATTGATGCTTTACCATTAACCTTACCTCCATCATCAGCTATGGCGGGAGTATATGCAAGGACAGATTCAACTCGTGGAGTTTGGAAGGCACCAGCGAATACCTCACTTAGCTATGTGATTAAACCAACTTTACAAATTTCTCATGAGGAACAAGGTGGGCTGAACGTTCATACAACAGGTAAATCAATCAACGCAATCCGAACATTCACTGGAAAAGGAACGCTTGTTTGGGGAGCTAGAACACTTGCAGGAAATGACAACGAATGGCGTTACATCAACGTTCGTCGTTTCTTCAACATGGTAGAGGAATCAGTTGGAAAAGCAACCGAGCAATTCGTATTCGAAGGAAACGATGCCAACACATGGGTTCGAGTTCGAGCAATGATCGAGAATTTCCTAGTTCTTCAATGGAAAGCAGGAGCACTCGCAGGAGCGAAAGCAGAACAAGCATTCTACGTAAGAGTAGGACTTGGTCAAACAATGACCGCGCAAGACATCCTTGAAGGAAGAATGATTATTGAAATCGGAATGGCAGCGGTTCGTCCAGCTGAATTCATCATCCTTCGTTTTTCTCACAAAATGCAGGAAGCATAATCAATTGAATTAACTAACTAAAAAAGAAATAAAAATGAGCGATTCAGTATATCCAATGGTGACCTTCCGATATGAAGTAGATTGGGGAGGAACCAAAATAGGTTTCACAGAAGTTTCAGGACTTGATGTAGAAACAGAAGTAATCGAATACCGCCACGGAGCGAGCCCAGAGCACAGTAAAATTAAAATGCCAGGGATGCAAAAGTATTCTAACGTCACATTGAAGCGAGGAACTTTCGCCAGTGATAACGAATACTATGATTGGTGGAATACCGTGAAATTGAATTCAATTGAGCGTCGTGACATTACGATCAAATTACTCGATCCAGAAGGAAGTGCACAAGTAGTTTGGAAGGTAAGAAATGCCTGGCCAACGAAAGTTCAGTCTCCAGGATTGAAGTCTGACGCAAGTGAAGCAGCGATTGAATCAATGGAATTGGTTCATGAAGGATTGACAATTCAAAACGACTAATAGATGAGTTATTATCCACCCGCTGGTTTTCATTTTAGAGTAAAGTTCGAAGGACTTGATAAGGACGTCACAGATGATGTTCAGTTTCAATCCGTTGGTGGACTCTCTGTCGAAATGGAAACAGAAGAATTCACAGAAGGTGGGGAGAACCATTTCAAACACACACTCCCAGGGAGAACCAAGTTTCCGAACTTGGTTCTCAAACGGGGGCTTTTTAAAGATTCAGCGATCATCTCGTGGTGCGAAAGAGCATTTGAAGATTTTGAATTCAAACCAATTAGCCTGGTGATTTCACTCTACAGTGAAGCAGCGACTAAAACGGTGAACAAGAAGGAAGAATTCGATGCAGAAAATAGCAAGCCGCTGATCACATGGAAAATTTCTCATGCGATACCTGTAAAATGGGCAATCGATGATCTGAATTCTCAGGAAAGCAAAATTGTGATGGAAACATTAGAACTGTCTTATAACTATTTCAAAATTGAAGTAAATGCCAATTGAAATAAAGGAATTGCATATCAAAATCAACGTGAGTGAAGAAGGTGCTGAAAAACCTCAATCCGATGGTTCGGGTAAAACTGACGTGATTCAGGAATGCATGGATCAAGTGATGACCATGCTAAAAAACAAAGATGAGCGATAACTCCGCATATCATTGGGCAGGTAACTGCATGAACTGAAATAGTAAAGTACACCATGATTAAAGACACGGTTAAATAACAATCAAATGGCGCAAGAGGGAAAATTAGAGAAATTGAAGATCTATGCATTTAGTGATTCAAAATTCAATAACAAACAAAAAGATGTTCCTCATCCTTATGAGGTGGCGATTAACCCAGAAAGTTATTCGTTAAGCTATAAGGCAGAATATGAAGAAAAAAGCGCAACTGGAACTACAGGAGGCTCAATAAAGTACAATCGTTCCTTACCAGAAAGTTTAAGTTTAGAGTTTTTGTTTGATCGTACGGGAGCGGTATTAGGATCTCCCGCTCAGCAAGAGGGAAATGACACTGGGGTTGTTGATGATATCAAGGTCTTCAAAAAAACAACCTTTGATTACGATGGCGACATTCATAAACCGAGTTATCTAAAGGTGTCCTGGGGAGAACTCCTATTTCAATGTGTTGTTACAGAATTCAACATTGAATACAAACTCTTCAATAGAAGTGGAAAACCGATTCGAGCAATCGTAAAGGTGACTTTTAAGCAATTCATCGACAATGAAAAAAGAGCCTCAAAAGAAAAGAAGGCATCACCAGATTTAACACATTATCGAATTGTCAAAGAAGGAGATAATCTGCCTTTAATGACTCATCGAATATATGGAGATCCAAAGTACTATTTGGAAGTAGCACGAGTGAATGGATTGACAAATTTTAGAAAGCTGACACCAGGACAGAAAATCACGTTTCCGCCAATTGAAAAAGTAGGATAATGAACAACACAGGAGTTATAAAGACAAGTAAGAATCCTGATTTGGTGACCTTTACCGTTTTGGTAGAAGGGAACCCGATTTCAGGTGCCGAACAAGTTCATTCTGTTTCTGTTTCGAAAGAAGTGAACCGTATTCCAACAGCAACAATTATTATTGGTGATGGAGATGTGTCTGCTCAAGATTTTACGCTGAGTAACGAAGACCTATTGATTCCCGGTAAAAAGGTAGAAATTAAGGCAGGGTATCATTCAGATGAAGAGACCATTTTTAAGGGGATCATCATCAAACACAATATTAAAATTAGAAACAGCGTATCCATGCTGATGATTGAGTGCAAGGATGAAGCTGTAAAGATGACCATCGGACGAAAGTCGGGTTATTTCTACGATAGCAAGGACAGCGCAGTTTTTGAAGAAATCATTGGGAAATACTCCCTTGACAAAGATGTCGAAGCAACCAACTTTGAGCATAAAGAATTGGTGCAATACAACTCATCCGATTGGGATTTTGTCTTGTCGCGCGCGCAAGCAAATGGGAAGTTATGTATTCCAGATGATGGAAAGTTAACCATCGCAAAGCCTGATTTAGGGCAAAAAGAAATTGAAACAGTAGCCTTCGGTAGCACAATGCTTGACTTTGACGGAGAAATTGATGCGCGCCATCAGTTAAAGAAAGTAACCTCTTACAGTTGGAATAAAGCCGATCAAAAGATAGTGGAAGCGGAAGGAAAAGATCCTAAGGTGAGTTTAAATGGGAATTTATCCAGTGGAGATTTATCCAAAGTAATAGGGCTAGATAATATGCAACTCCGTCACGGAGGAAACCTAGACGAAAATGAGTTGCAGGATTGGTCAGATGCGACCTTATTGTATCAGCAACTCTCCAAGGTTAGAGGAAGAGTAAGGTTTCAAGGAATTCCTGCGGTTAAGCCAAATACAATCTTAAAATTGGAAGGGGTCGGCGACCGCTTTAATGGAAATATATATGTCACAGGTGTATTGCACTCCATCAGCGAAGGAGAATGGACAGTCGACGCGCAATTTGGACTCAATCCAAAATGGTTTTCTGAAACCTTTGATATTCATACACAACCAGCATCGGGATTGCTTCCGGCAATAAAAGGCTTGCATGTTGGGGTTGTTTCACAACTGGAAGAAGATCCAGATGGAGAAGATCGAATTTTGGTCACTATTCCAATAGTTGACGGAGATAAACAAGGTATTTGGTGTCGCGTGGCGTCGCTGGATGCAGGTGAAAACAGAGGAGCCTTCTTCCGTCCTGAAATTAAGGATGAGGTAATCGTTGGGTTCATCAATGAAGATCCAAATGATCCGGTGGTGTTAGGCATGCTTCACAGTAGTGCCAAACCCGCTCCAATTGTTGCCGCAGATGATAATCATGAGAAAGGATTTGTTACCAGAAGTGAAATGAAATTGATGTTCGACGATGACAAAATATCAGTGACGATCGAGACACCTGCTGGAAAGAAGTTCACATTGGATGAAGATGCGGATGTGATTACCCTTGAGGATGATCATTCAAATATCATTACGATGGATAGTAGCGGAATTGTGATGGAAAGTGCGGGAGATATTTCGATAAAAGCGACAGGAGATGTCAATATTGAAGGAATGAATGTAGGCATTGTGGCAAATGCAGAATTTAAAGCCGAAGGTTCAGCAGGAGCGGAAGTTTCAACAAGTGCAATTGCCGTTTTAAAAGGATCATTGGTTCAAATAAATTAGAAATTATGGGACAACCAGCAGCTAGAATAAATGACATGCATGTATGCCCTATGACTACAGGGCCTGTACCGCATGTGGGAGGACCAATTTTACCACCTGGTGAACCAACGGTTCTGATAGGAGGAATGCCTGCAGCTAAAGTAGGAGATATGGCCACATGTACAGGGCCACCAGATTCGATTGTTGCAGGATCAGGGACGGTACTTATTGGAGGAATGCCTGCAGCGAGAATGGGAGATTCCACGGCTCATGGAGGCACGATAGTTTTAGGTGAGTTCACAGTATTAATAGGTTAAACAAGTATGGAAAAGTTTACTTCTTTTTTAGGAACAGGATGGAGTTTCCCTCCAAAGTTCGATAAGAACACGAAGAGCGTTGCTACCGTCTCTGAAGAGGATGACATTCGTGAAAGCCTCATGATACTGCTCTCTACAAGACCTGGCGAGCGAGTAATGAACCCACTTTATGGGTGCAACATGGACGATTTATTATTCGAATCATTGAATTTGACACTAAAAACATACGTAGCCGATTTAGTGGAGACAGCAATTCTGTACTTCGAGCCACGAATCGATCTCCAAAAGGTGTCAATAAATGAGAACAACGATTTAGAAGGAGAGTTGTTAGTTGAATTGGATTATGTCGTAAGGTCAACGAATACAAGAAGAAACCTAGTTTACCCATTCTACAGAGGAGAAGGTACGGACATTTAAAAGTATAATCAATGGGCAAAAATTGCAATACAATAACGAGCATCCTTCTCCGAAAAGGGACAGATCAACTCTTGCGAAATAAAGTCGCTTTGGATCCAGACTCTGTGGAGTTGATGGATTTCGATCTGGAAGATTGGATGAAGTTTGCCTATAACTTTGCGAAGCATGTCAATTACTTTGGTGAAGAAAATAGCAAATCGCCTGACGGAGATTGGCGATCATTCTTCAAGGATGACAGGGAAATAGAAGCACTACTGGAGGACCTGGATCAATCAAACGAGTTAACACCTCATTTAACCTTGTTTGTTTGCTTCATTCGTTTACTTGATTATTCTAAACAACGATTCAATAACATTACAAAAAGACATCTTGACTTTTTTTATGGGGAGATTCTCAAACTGGATAAACTTCCTGCTCAAAGTGATAACGCTTTTGTGGTATTTGAATTGGCGAAAAGTTTCGACCTTGAAAAATTAGAAAAAGGACTCCGACTGAACGGCGGAAAAGACGCAAATGGGGATCTGCGTAAATATGAATTGACGCAAGAACTGGCTGCCAACAAAGCGAGCATAGCTCAAATAAAAAACTTCTACTATCATAAAAGTGGCTCTTTTGGAGATCGTTTAGACAAAGATCATTATGTAAGAGTTTCGCAAGTGGCGAATTCCTACGATGGAAAAGGTGATGCTTTTCCAGGTGAGGATGTATCCTGGTTACCTTTTGGTACATATGAGGAAGAACCAGCTAGAGAAAAAGCGAACATTGGGTTTTCAATAGGAGCTGATATTCTCAAATTATCGGAAGGAGAAAGACACATTCAATTCACGGTGAATTTCGAAAAAAGCTTTAGTGCTGACGAAATTCCATCCTATGATGAACTCAATGATTCAATTGAGGTGTATTATACAATGGCGAATAAATGGGAAGGGCCAATTGAGTTTTCTGAAAATAATCAAACGGAAGATGACATAACGCTACCTGACTACAAGACCATTGTTCAAGATAAATTAGTGAAGTTGTATGTCAAGCTTGGAACGAAAAATGAACCAACTGGCAACTATGATCCCGAAGTTCATTTGGGCGGATTAACGACTAAAAGTCCAGTGTTTCGCTTTGTAGTGAACGCCAATACCGAAAGCGGTATTAAAGTAATCAAGGCCTTGTCAAAAGCAATTAAAGATGTTAGAATCGAGGTAGATGTTAGGGGAGTAAGACAAGTTATTCTCGATTCGGATGCAGGAAAGTTGAATCCGACCAAGCCAATGTTCCCATTTACCACAAATCCAATTGTTGGATCGAGCGTAGTGATCGATCACCAAGAGATTTTTGAAAAGAACTGGACAAACGTTCAGGTAGGAATTGGTTGGTTATCCACACCAGAGGATTTTCAAAAACACTATGAAGTGTATCAGACAGAATTTCTAACGAGCATTTCACCGCAGGTTTTCGCTAAATCACAAGAGGAGGTATATACAAATAAGGGCGCAACGAACGAAAAACGTTTCGAAAATTTACCCGGGCCAAATCTTATTGTAACGGAAGATGCTCATTTCAAGGCTGCAAAGACGGTAAAATTAAATAATCAATGGATTAAATCGGTCGAGGGAGAAGATGAAGGCAAGACGCCATTGTTCTCTTCCATCCCAGCGGCAAGTGATGAAGATGACGAAACAGTGAAATTCAGATGTCAATTCTCTGTAGATAACCCCAGTGATACGACCAAAAATGACGAGGCAGGACCGATAAAATTGACTTTGGACTCTTCATTTTTTCATGACATATATCCGCAGTTGTACGCAATGGCGCTTACTCGAAACGACGATTATCAGCTGATTCCAAATAAACCATATACTCCGCTTAGCGATGAAATAATTATCAGCTATACTGCGGAAGATGAAATTTCTCTGAACAATAGTACTGAAGATACCTTTGAAAACAGAAGTATCACTTTGTTCCATGAACATCCATTTGGACATTCCGTTGAGCACGATTTCTTAAGAAAGAAATACCAAGCGCAGGAAGATACGTGTTCACTGGTTCCTCGGATAAGCGTAGGAGGTGAACTATATATTGGATTGGAAAATGCAGTTAATCTGCAAACAGTCTCTCTTTTTGTACAGTTACTTGAAGGAAGCGAGAACCCATTGGTAGATTCATTCAGTGAGACGGATGGTGTGACGTGGGAAGTTCTTTGCTCTGATTTCTGGAGGAAGTTTGATACCACAGAGATTAAGCTGAATGAAATTGATAATTTCTTGAAGTCTGGTTTGGTACGATTAGAAATCCCAAAAGAAGCTACAAAGGACAATATGCGCTTGGATAAAGATCTGATTTGGCTGAGGGCGAAAATGTCCAAGTCATATGACGCAGTGAGTCGGGTACTTACTATTTCAACGCAAGGAGCAAGGGCAGTTTTTGTGGATAACGATAATGATGTTTCTCATCTGGATAAAGGTCTTCCTGCTGAAACGATCAGCAAGTTAGAAGACAGAGTAGCGTATGTGAAATCGGTGACGCAACCGTACAATTCATTCGGAGGAAAACCGATAGAAGATGATGCTTCTTACTATAAGAGAGTAAGTGAACGAATTCGACATAAGAATAGAGCGATCAACCTATGGGACTACGAGAACATTATCCTGCAAGAGTTCCCAGACGTTTATCGTGCGAAATGCCTGAACCATACGAACACAAAGTCGTTTCTGGCTGCAGGTTGCGTTACAGTTGTGGTTGTTCCAGATACTGTAAATAAGAACATGTTCAATATACTTCAACCGAGGGTGAGCAAAGCGACCTTGAATGAAATCAAAGAGCATGTTTCAAAATTAACTTCTCTGCACGTGAACCTGGATGTGATCAATCCAATTTATGAAGAAGTAGAGATCACAATTAAGGTAAAGTTTCATGACGAGTTCGATAAGACTTTATACAGCTTAGAGTTAAATGAAGATCTGAAAGAATTCCTTGCTCCATGGGCATTTGATGAAGTGAAAAATGTAGAGTTTGGTGTAACACTCCATCGTAGCGTACTGATCGACTTCGTAGAGAAACTACACTACATAGATTACATAGAATCGATTGATATGAAGGTTGGTCAAATAGGTGTTTTAGGTGAATCTGTGAAGGATGCGACACCATCAAGTCCAAAGTCAATCCTAGTTTCTGCTGAAAAACACTTTATCGAAACAGTAGCAGAAAAAACTGAAACCGCGACAACAATTGAAGAAGAATGTTAGAAGAACTTAAACATATCAAAATATCCAAAAATGTTTCGTCTGAGGATGATCTGGATTTTGCCTTCTTGAAATCGAAAGGTATTGAATACTTGGAGTCGATGGGGTCAGGTCTTTGGAGCGACTTTAACGTTCATGATCCAGGTATTACATTCCTGGAGCTGATCTCCTATGGGATAACTGACCTTGGTAATAGAATGAATTTACCAATAGAAAACCTAATTACATCGAAGGGTGATTTGGATTTGAAGCGACAGTTTTATCAGGCACATGATATTCTCCCAACGAAGCCAACAACCGCGTTAGATTACCGCAAGCGGTTTTCAGATATTCCCGGCGTTCGAAATGCGTGGATTTATCCATTTAGAAGAGAATTAGTGGCAGATACGATTGATAGCCGAATTGCCTATAGCGTGAAGGATTTCGTTCCCGCACCAGTTGAAGATAAGAGTGTACGACCGCTTACGATAAAGGGATTGAATGCCATTCTTGTGGACTTTGATGAGTACTACTTCAAAAAACTATATGAAGAAAAGGAAAACAATGATGAGCTGGGAGATTGGATAAAAGATCAAGAAGAGAAGGGGAATAAAGGTAACCTGGAAGATTGGATTGTCGACCAAAAAGATAAGGCAAAGGAAAAAATAAGAGTCGTTTATTACAAGAACAGAAATTTGTGCGAAGATCTGGTGCAAATTGAAGAGGTAAAAAAACACCCAGTAGGAGTGTGTACTAAAATTGAACTGGAAAAATCGGTAGATGAAGACTTAGTACATGCCAAAATATTGGATGCAATTGACAATTATTTCGCGCCTCAGTTCCAACATTATTCTCTAAAAGAAATGATTAGTCGTGGATACCGCACGGATGAAATATTCGAAGGTCCATTTTTAGAAAAAGGATTTATCGACCCTAAAGAACTTGAGAACGCAAACTTAAGATCAGAAGTTCGTCTTTCAGATTTAGTAAAACTAATCATGGAAATTGATGGAGTAAAATTGATTTTAGATATTTCCATAAGAGATTGCAAGGAGAACAAAGATGGTTCAAATTGGTTGATTAATGTTGCTCCTTACACCAAACCGATTTTATGTTCTACGAACAAGGAGGATAGTGATGGATGCTGCACAACAAGCTCTTTTAGCTATTTCAAAGATGTTTTGCCAGTTACCTACAGTGAAAAAAGAGTCGCAGGGCACATTGATGACATTCAGCAAGACAGACTTACGCGGAATGAAATTTTACGAAAAGATCTACTAATAAATGTAAAAAGAGGTATCCACATAGATACTGCTGATACAACAACTTTACAAAATGAATTACCCGAAACGTATGGAGTAGGAAGGTTTGGTCTAGCTCCTAATGCAAGCGAGGCAAGGAAAGCTCATGCTCTTCAATTAAAAGGGTATTTGGCGTTTTTTGATCAAATATTAGCGACGTACTTTTCCCACTTATCGAAGGTAAAAGACTTGTTTTCTATCTCACCAAGTAAAACTGTTGCCCCAACCTATTTTACTCAGGCAATTAGCGATCTCAAAGATTTGGATCATTTGATGGATGATTACTCAGGTTCGAAGAAAGACCTGTATAATAGTTTGTTGAGTAATTTGGACAATAATATTGAGCGCAGAAATACCATTTTAGATCACCTCTTGGCACGATTCGCAGAGAATTTCAGTGAGTATACTTTTTTGATGAGAGAACTCTATGGAAAAGCTTCTGATGAAATGGTACTGCACTCCAAAGAAGAGTTCTTAAGTGATTATGTTGAACTGAGTACAACTCGAGGAACTGGATACGATGTATTCGGAAAAATTTGGAATACCGATAATGTTTCTGGAGCGCAGAAAAGAATTGCTAGGCGAACAGGGATCAGCAACTTCAATAGAAGAAACCTTTCGGCTTCCCTAGTGAATATATATGTTGCTGATGATTCCACAACGGGTAACTTCCTCTGGAAGATGGAAAACCATAAAACGGGTGAACGAATGTTAAATTCAGCCGTTGGATTCGATGAACGCTCTGTTGCCATGAGTGACGCTGATTCCGTTATTCGGAAACTTGCTGAAACTGACCTCGACAAAGTAGAAGAATTCTTTGAAGCTGGAGTAAAACATGGCGATCAACTTGATAGCATCGTGATTTACCAACGACCAAACGGCCAGTACAAGTTCAATGTTGTCGATGTGAAGAGACTCAATCCGGCAGGAGAGTTTGAAATCATTGGGATTTTCGCAGAGTGGGATGAAACAATCGAAGAGTTGCGAGATCACCTCATTGACATCATAAAGTACCTTAAGTCAGGATTTAATGAAGAAGGATTGTTCCTTATTGAACACGTACTGATGCTTCCTGATGTTCATACAGAGCTGCATGATAGCGTTGTCAAAAAGGAGAAAGATGAGTCTGAGGAAGATAGCGATGATGAGGGCGATGATGACTGTTCATCAGCATTTTTACCGGTTTGCATAGAAGACTACGATGATTGTTGCTCAATGGATCCTTATTCATTCAAAGTGAGTGTTGTCCTGCCTGGGTACACGCCACGATTTAGCGATCCAGATTTTAGAAATTTCATGAAACAACTGATCCAGGCGGAATTACCATCTCATATTGTTCCTCGTATTTGTTGGATTGGTGATAGAGCAATCTATGACGAATTAAAAGACAAGGACAATCAATTGATGAAACTGGAAGAGCGTTACGAAAAGTATTTGAAAGAACTGAAATCTTCAAAACTGGATAAAAGACCTCTCGACCAAGAAAAATTATGCGGTTTCAAGAAAATACTATTTGAATTACACACACTACACCCTGTTGGAAGACTTCACGATTGTGAAAATGAAGACGATTTAGAGGGGAAAATAATACTAGGAAGAACAAACCTTTGATCACTAACATTGAGAAATTATGGCACATAAACTAACCGATATAACCACTACATTCCATTCATTTGCAAAGAGCCAGGTGTTAACGCATACTCAATTAAATGAGTTTCTTCACTACTTTGATGAGCAAGATAGACTCAGCAGAGTTTGCCTGAGCGGAGTGGGAATCGTTTGTGGGTTTGATTTAAAAGTTAATCAGGCAAAAAGTACGGTTACGATTACTCAAGGCGCTGGAGTAACGACTGATGGAGACCTCATTCATTTGGTAGAAGATACACTTGATGAAGAAGGAAATGTTACGGGAAAGGTTTTAGCCGAGAGCATTGAGTATACGCATTACCGAACATACATAGGTGAGAGCTCGAATTATCATCCTCACTTTAATAAAGACACATCACTCGACAAGTTCAGTATCATTCATTTGGACGAATTACTACCAGCTTCTGAGGCAGGACCAAAGGATAACAAGCTGGATAATAAATTCTTGGATGATAAAGTTGTGTTGTTCTACCTTGAATCATATTCAACTGAACCCGATAGTTGTTTGCAAATTGATTGCAATAATCAGGGAATCGAAGAGGTGAGCAAGCTAAGAGCACTAATCGTCGATGTTAAAACTGCGGAACACATTATTAAATCTGACTCATTGTTTAACAGCTATGCTGCTACGAGGTCACTGTTAGAATCAAATCCAGTGCATGTTCCGCGTGTAATTTTGAATGAAAAGAACACCTCAAGTATCAATCAACTAGCAGGACTGTATCAGAACGGAAAAGCATTCGGTGATTGCGTAAAGAACCTGGCAAAAGGAGTTGGAACGATTTATAGCACTTTGGGTAGAAGAGAAGATCTGAAACTATTTCAGCAGACACTGGATGCAGTTTTTGACTGGAACCGTACACGCTTATTCTCGTTTCAATACAGATACGACCTGTTGAAAGATTTGGTAGACTCATACAATGAATTGCTGGATGTTTTTCTTGAAAACTACAGCAGTTGTTGTCCTGATATTACGGCGTTTCCTAAACATTTATTACTTGGGAAAATTACAATCGATTCTCTGGAGAAAAAAGCAGCGATTATTGATGTGATCCCTGATGGTGGTTTAAGCGATTCTGTAGAGAATGATTACAGACATAAGTTTCATAGATCACCAATCCTTCTTGGAGCAGAAGGCGACAATGAGCGCTTTGAATTTGTATTGAATCGAATTATTGATCAGGTATCGAGCATTTATAGCGAAGTAATCAATTCGCATGTAAAAGAAACGGTTACGATTACACCTTCTAGTGTAAGAACTCCTCTCGGTAAACGAGCGATTCCTTTCTACTACAGGTATGCTCCAGAACTGATCAAAAACTGGGATTTTGATAGGAAAAAGTACGGAAGATACAACTCCATTTTAGGATATCGTTTGGCAGAGAAATATACTGACAATGATGATTACCCCGTTGTACAGGAACCGTTGAAATTCTCTATTGATCCATACAATTTTTATCGAATAGAAGGACATCAAGGTTTGCCCTATGATGATGCTTTTAAGCAATTGAAAGACCTAAAAGAGGATTACAGCTTGCCGTTCGATATAAAAGTATTGGGAATAGGTGTAGATGAGTTCGATGAGATATTGGAGGATCAATACAAGTGCGATTTTAAGGACCTTGACGTATTGCTCCGAGCATGGTCCGACGAGCAAGTGTGTATTGCGAAAGAAGCAACAAGTGCCTTGTCAGGATTTAGTACTGAAAACCTAGGTGAAAACATTAAAGTCAATGACTTTTTTGGAATCTCAGATGCTACAAATCTACCAGAAACAGAGGAGACACCTTCAACGGAAGAAGGACCTTCAAAAGGTGAATCACCACAGATTGACCTTGATGTAAAAAAATCCAATTCCAAATTGCTAGAATTAGCGAAGAATTTTGGCGATGCTAAAGCCTTGGACGATTCAAAACTCACGTTTGAAACACACATAGCTAAAATCAGCGATGCTAATCTTGCTGACCTTGCCGCTGGAAAACTTGATGACTACCTGAATGCCAGTGAAGAAGAAGAGAGCCAGAAAATTGAAAAAGACCTTCTTAAACTCATCGATGACTCAATTCAAGATCCGGCAGATATCTTAGCAGCAAAAACAGATTTCGATGGTCTCGTAAAGACGAAAGTGGATAGAGATTTAAGAGTATTGGCAATAAAAGAGTTAGATGATCTATACAAAGAATCGGAAGAATTAGATCGTGTCAAAGATGAAGAAATTAAAACAGCCAGTGCTGAAGCAAATACAATTTCTGCGCATGCTATCTTGAACACGATTTCCGTTGTTCCAAATACCCTTGGTTACATTATTAACAATGCCATCGCGAGCACAGACGGTGTATATGCAAATGTATTAGCAGAGGCCAATAAGGGTATTAAAGATCGCGTGCCTACCAATGTAGATAGATTTCTATATGAAGGTACGATTGGACTTCCGAATGAGATTATTATCGCGATCATGGGAATCGTTAATCAGACTCCAAAATCGGTCACGCAACTAACGAATGCTCAAATAAAAAAGTACGAAGACAAGATTGAAGTGTTATGTGAATACATCAAGCAAATGCAAAGGATGTATGAACGAATCCAAGAGGTAGAAAATGCTAATTTGGAGTCGAATGTTCGCATTATGATTTCCTTAGTGTTGGATCAACTAATGAATATCTGCTGTAGTTCAGTCAAGTTAAAGTCGCTTTTGGAAGAAGTGGAAAACAGAAAAGAACAAATTCTCAATCGACTTGATTTCTCAAAATTCGTTGCGAACAATCCTGGGTTAGAGCACAAAGCTGGTGTTGAGCCAGGGCATACCTTTGTTATGGTTTACCTGAACAAATTGAAAACCTGGAGCAATGATTCTAATACTAGACTGAACGGAAAAGAAGTTGAAGGTTCAAATGAAAATAAGGGTGTTGTAGAGGAAAACGAGAAGAGATTAAACATCAATTACATTGAAAAGGGAACAATAATCGCAGATTTTACACTTCCGTATTTGTGCTGCTCTGATTGCGCTCCAATCAACTTTGTGTTACCAGATATTCCGGTTTCACTAGTAATTTCTTCTGGAACTTATTGCATTGATGATAATGGACTCGAACTGGATCTAAAAGTGACGCCAATAGACGGAGTAGTTAGCGTAGTGGATGAAATCCCAGGAGTAATTATTAAAGATAAAAAATTAAGAATTGATGAATCAATCTTCCCTCCTGAGAAATTGGGTACGGTCCTCAGGTTCAGAGTAAATGAAAAAGATACAGAGGCTGAATTACTTGTTTCAAAGAAACCTGAAGTAACGTTCGATTTCCCTGATCCGGGATCAAACAGAATAGTGAAATTCACTGTAAAGGGCGATGATTCCGATGCGTATTCTTACCACTGGGACTTTGGAAATGGTCGTAAGAGTTTCGAGAAAAATCCGATTCACGATTTTACCGAATTGGTATCAAGTGAATTCCCACAGCGATTTAAATACGATATTACCTTAACGGTAACGAGTGTTGGCGGAATCTGTCCAACAGTAGTTTCTGACAGCATTACGTTTGAAAAAGTGGAAGTGTCCATTACTGATACGGCCTGTATCAATGGAGGACTAGTTCCATTTGACATTACACCTGATGGATCTTTTGCAAATATCGAAGGCCCAGGGCTGAATGCGAATAAAACTCACTTTGATCCTATTAAAACTGGAG
This sequence comes from Crocinitomicaceae bacterium, assembly GCA_045105095.1. GTDB lineage: Bacteria > Bacteroidota > Bacteroidia > Flavobacteriales_D > Crocinitomicaceae > UBA4466. The sequence goes on from JBGCDF010000235.1 coordinate 14,966, forward strand.
TTGGACTTCACAAGTTTACTTTTGAAGGCAAGGAAATGTACGTTACCGTGAACGATGTTGTCAAAATCAACAGTAAAATAGAAGGGAAACGTAAAGACGATATCTGGGTGTTCTATGCAAAAGTTGAAAATGAAACAAGTTACAGCTGGACAGCCAAAATACCTGGAGTAAGTAAGAGTATCACTTCGGATCAGGAGACACTCGAAATCCCAGTGAAGGCACTTGAAAAACTTGAAGCTGGAAAAGATGTCGTCGTGATTGGGTTAACGGTAAAGGGATGTGGTGAAGACACAGCAGATCTTGATTGGCTTATCCCCGGAGGAGAAGAACCGAACGCATGGCTCGAAGGAATCAATTTCTGTAGAAGTAAGAAAGGTTCATTCGAAATTCAAACAGAGAACTTTACTGATTCAACTAAACTGACAGGTGTAGGAGTGAATAATGAAGTAAAACCACCAACGTTTACTCCTTTTGGATTGGATCTAGGTGAGACTCATATTCTCGTTGACGGTGAAATTACCGATACTGTTTACATCGTTGATGAGCCTGTAGCTAAAATAAGTCAATTTAGTTATGACGATAAACAATTGACAGCCGCTGCTGACGTGGTGAATAAGTCTGATGTTGCTACCATGACATGGACATTTGTGGATCAAGATAAAAAGGAACTGCACGCACCAATTATTGGGAAATCAGCAATTACTGTAGATTTTGAGAAGTTCTCAAATACACAATGGACAGAAGTTACAGTTGTTTTAACCATTGATGGAGGACCATGTGAAAGTGGTGTTGACAAACGTACAATTGATAAGCCCTCAAGAGTTACGTTCAGCTTAGAGGAAACTGTATTCTGTAATACTGATTCGAAGACGTACCCAATTCTTTTCGATCCGGAACAAGGAGACGTAAAAGTGGATGGCGCTGGTGTCAATAAGGAGAAAAATGAATTCTCACCATGGAAATTAGCAGCTAAAGATTATACCTTGTCCGCTACGAATGGAGAAACGTTCGATATTACCGTAGTCGATAAGCCGAGTATAGGAATTGGAAAAATTGATAGAAGTGAAAATGGGTTTAGCACAAGCGCTACCTTACCCGAAGGAACCCCTGATAAATCAATTACGTGGTTATTTGAAGGTGTTGAGGAAGGTTCTAAAGAACTCTTACACCCAACCATATCAGGTAAACGTAATATAGCTGTCAATTTCTCAGATTTCTTCACGAAGAACTGGACACAAGTGAAAATCACACTGATTGCGATCACAGAGCCATGTGGAGAAGCACGAACAAGTACAGTTTTCACGAAAGAGGAACCTGCTGAGGTGGAAGTTGGTCTTTCGAAAGATGTCTTTTGTCAAAACGATAAGGGCACTTATGGGTTCATTTATACCCCTGATAAACCAATGGTCATGACGGGACTTGGAGTAACTGCTTCGGGACATGCATTTTCTCCAAATGGATTGAGTCTGGGTGATCATACCTTTACTGCAACGAATGGAAAAGAGGTTTCGATTGAAGTAATTGAATCGAGCAAGTTGAATATTCCAGTTCTAAACGTAAAGACAGAAACGATCACATTTAGTTATTCGCCAAATGACGAAGCGGGCAAAATCAGTGGTGTTCGCTGGGAAATTGGGAAGGATAAAGTAGGAGGCTTGCCTGATTCCAATGATGATACCTATGTGTTATCAACAGAAGAACATAAACTCTTACCTGGAGACCTCTTAGTGTATGAATTACACATTAAAAGCGAGGTCTGTGGAGATAGGGTGCTGAAAGGTTCATTCCAAATCCCTGGAGTTGGAGGCGCTGAAACATGCGAAGGCATCATGTTACAGTCATTGACAGATATTAGTAACACTGCACTAACGGAGGCGGAGATCAATGAACTGAAAAAGAAACATCCGAACATCAGTGGTGTAACGGTTCTATACACTTTACTTGGTAGTATGATTAAATCACCACAAGCCGTAATCAGCGGGTCAATGAATGATACGATCGTCAAGGACGTGGAAAGCATGGTTCAATTGATTGAAGATGAAATTCAATTGGCTCATGAAAGAAATGATCAGGAGAGTATTGGAATTCTGACAAGGTTGTATAGAATGGCCGTGGGTATCTATGGATCAGCTTTCCGATGTCAAACTAAGGTCAGTTTCGATAATTTTTCAGATGGTCAAAAGTTGAATGTCACCTTGAGAAACCACTTTGATGAGTCAAAGTCTGAGTCTATGTTAGGGAAAGCCATTGTTGTGTTTGATAGTGCGACTAAAGCTCCATTTGACGCATTGCTTCTTGATACGGGAGTGAGTGAGGAGCCATGGTCTACAATTGAATTTATTATCAACGCAACACCTCAAATAAGATAGTGAGCGTTCAGCACCATATCGTTGAAAAGGTCCGCGTCGATGTCAATGTGAACACGATGAAAACAGCGGAAAAAGTGAAGTCGGAAATAAGCGACTTTATTCAAAACGAGGTGCTGTCCATTCTTGAGGCGTACTTAACTGGCATGTCTGACGATTTTGATGACTCAATTATTCAACTGGATAAAGTCTCCCTGTCAGTTGATACTTCGTCGTGGAATGTTCATTCGAATAGCGTAAAAACTGAATTAGAAGACCAGGTTAGAAAGGCGCTTGATCCAATCGTCAAGGAAGCGCAAAAAAAGATTTCAACTCAAGATAAACGCGAGAGGAGAAATGAACTTCTAGGTTCGGAAAGTAGCGCATCAACCCAGGTGTACGGAAATAGTGAACGAATAATCAGGAGTTTCTTTCACTTTTTGGATCATGGAACCCTGCCTTGGTGGATTAATTCGGTTGAAGAATCTCGCTCCATGTTTTCAGAGAAAACGCTGAAACCAGCAATTGAGGAGAATTTGGCGTACGTAGCGGTGGAATTGAATCGTCGCAAAGGAGATCTTGGAGTGATCGATAGATTGCTAAAGCAGTATTCGTCTCAATTTGTAGCAGAATTGGTCAGTATTCAGATCTTGGGATCTAGGCAGCGTGAGGTGACATCGGCACGTGTTAAAATGATTCGTTCTGCGATGTCTGAAACGGTGAGTCTACCTAAAAATATCTTCAGAAATGTTCTGCAATTTAGCTGGAAGTTGGATCACAGAGGAATAAACCTGTTGAACTCCAAAAAAGCGAAAGGTTTGCTGTTCCAGCAGATTAAAAAACACCTTTTCGTCGGGAGTGAACAAGCGCTTGACCTTGCGCTTAAAACTACGGATGGTATCGTTCAGTTTTTGAATGTGTCCTCGAGAAATACGCTTCAAACAGTAGAATTAAGAAAAGAATTGATTAAATCCATTCATAAACAGGTTCCCCAAAAGGTTTGGCGCCAGATTCTGAAGACGGATACCTATATAAACTTGTTCTCACCACTAAAGATTCAATTGGAAGATGTGGAGCTTGATGATTTTGAAAAGAAATCGAAGTTGAACAATGAGGAAAGAATTGAGGAAACAATCAGTTCAAAGAAAGAGAAGAAAAGTGAACATGCCTTGAACGAAGACAATAGTGAGTCGATTCAAGCAAAAGAGGTAGGGAAATCTGAGTCAAATAAATTGGCATCGGAAAATGACGTTTCTGACGCCAATAATGGAACAACATCATCTCAAAAGGAGGATGAAAAAATTGAAGCAGAAGTGAGTCTTTCAGACACGAACTCTGAGGTTGGCAATTCGTCTTCGAACGAAGAAAATCTGGACGAAATTAATGCTCATGCCGAAGGAAATGTTGAAAGCGAGGCTATAGAAACAGATGTAGAAACGCCCTCTACTAAATCGGATTCTGTTACTTCAGAAGGCGAGTTGCTTAGTTCAGAGTCAAAATCGGTAGAAGATCAAGATAGTCGGAAAGACATTGTGAAGACCGATGAAGCGATAGGTTCTGTGCTAGAAGAAAAAAGTTCTATTAGTCCTGCCGAAGAGCGAAAAGTTGAAGCTGAAAAGAAAGAATATGATTCTGAAGGTGAGTTAAATCTGGATAAAGGATCAAAAACACAAAAGACGTCAACTTCACCTAAAAAAAGTGAAGAGGTTGAAATATCTGAGGATATGACATCAGATTCAGATGAGTCTGACTCGAGAAAAAAATCAGCTGCGGATCGGGAACAAAGTAAAAGCTCTTCCAAAACAGAAGCTGGACAGAGCAAAAGCTCTCTAGTAACAGAAACGGGAAATAATGCATCCTCCCTAGTTGAGGAATCAAGGGGAGAAGCGGATAAGGAAGCGGACGCTATACAATCGGGCAAGACTGAAAAATCGCTGGGTGAAGATTCGATTAAGGATACAGAGAGTCAGTTACAGCCTGATCCTGAATCTCCGCAAGGAAATGAAGATGAAGTTGATTCACTGGCTCAACTCAAAAAGGCATTCGAAGATAGTTCGAAGAGTGAAATCACAACAAGAGCTAAGAAAAACTACACGATGCCCAATCAATTGTTTGTAGCAAATGCCGGTTTGGTTTTGTTAAATCCGTTTTTGCCAGCCCTTTTTAAGGAGTTAGCGTTAGTGGGGGACGATGGAAAACTAATTGATCCAGAATTGGCGACATGTATTCTGCACTATGCGGCCACAGGGCGAGAAGGAGACTTTGAGTTTGAAATGACTTTTGAGAAATACTTATGTGGAATTCCGCCTTCCTTCAGCTTGAGGAGGGACATCATTCTAACGCAAGCTCAGAAAGACGAAGTGAAGAAAGTCCTGGACTCTGTGTTACAGCATTGGACAGCCTTGAAGTCACGATCACCTGAGCTGCTTCAAAATGAATTTCTTAAGAGATCAGGGAAGTTGATTGTGGAGAAGTCCAATCATCGTCTGATTGTTGAAAAGAAAACCTTTGATCTTCTCCTAGATAAACTTCCATGGAGCTACAGTTTGATCAAATTTTCATGGAAGAAAGAGATGATGTTTGTTGAATGGTAAAAACATACTTTAGAAATATGAATATAGAGAGTGAAAATTTGCCTAGAAAAAATGAGATAGGTGATAGAATATTAACAGAAGTTATCGTTGGAAAGTTGTATCTTGTTATTTGATACTCCGTAATTTAACGTTTTACTGAGCTTTTTTAAAACCATTAAGTATGAGCTTTTTTAAATCTAAGACAAATAAGGCATCTGAGGAAGATTCACATTCCGCGAGTAGACCATTTATCGGTGTTCAGGCAAAGTTAAACGTCGGGAGCGCAAATGACAAGTACGAGAAGGAAGCGGATCGTGTTGCTGATAAGGTGGTGAATCAATCGAAAGCTGATTCAATTCAGAAAAAAAGTGAGGATGAAATTCAACAAAAATCTTTGGCGAGTGAGGTAACTCCATACGTTCAGAAAATGGAAGCGGAGGAGGAAGCGTCTGTTCAAAAGAAAGGTGTAGCAGAAGAAGAGCCCATTCAAAAGATGGAGGAAGAAGAACCTATACAGAAGATGGAGGAAGAAGAACCCATTCAAAAAAGTGAAGAGGAAGAAGGTTCTATACAGAAAATGGAGGAAGAGGAGTCCGTACAGGCGAAAAATGAGGATGAAGCGGTTCAGATGTCAACTGGAACTCACGGAAAGAAGGGGGCTGGAAGTGGATCGCTTGAGAGTCGATTGCATAGTTCAAAAGGAAGTGGACGTAAATTGTCGGATTCAACACGAAACGAAATGGAAACAGGTTTCGGTAATGATTTTAGTAACGTGAATATTCATAGTGATCAAAATGCGATTCAAATGAGTAAAGAGCTTGGTGCTCGTGCATTCACTCATGGAAACGACATCTACTTTAACCAAGGTGAATTCGATCCATCCTCTTCCAAAGGGAAACATTTACTAGCACATGAGTTGACACATACGATTCAACAAACAGGGCGTATTCAGAGGAAACCTGATAGCACTGAAGCTTCGAGCGCGACTCAAAGTAATAAGAAAAAGACGACCATTAAACTTGAATTCAATGCTTTTATACCCAACAGTCTGTCTGGTCAATACAATGATGGCACGTATGCATGGAAATGGGAGCCTGGTCAAGTTTGGGGAACTAAGCTTTTTGCGAGTGATAATCGAGACTATAAACAAAAGGGATCTTCTAGAATTTGGCAAAACGGAACGATGACTTTTGAAGGAGAAACACTGACGAATAGAACGAATTCTCAAGGAGTAGGTGAATCCCATCAGGCAGATGCTATTCAAGATGATAACGACAAAGTTACTGGGATCAAAAATAAAGTCACTAAAAAGGCTCCAGATAAAGGTAAAGTATCCAAAGGAGGAACAGGTTCATACAAAGGATTCAATTTCCTCGGAGAAGCATCTTATCCGTTTTCTAACATGGCTCCTGATATAGATTTCGATATGAAAGCAAGAGTGCTACTTTCCAAATCCGGAGAAGACACGTATGCATTTGTCTCGTTTAATGGAACTAGGAACAGCTTTCCTGCTTATGAGGCGATAGTCACAGTTAATGGAAAACGAGATGTAATCTATAACTATTCCGTAAGTTCTACAGCTGGTCCCGGATTATGGAACCTAAATACGTGGAAAACTATATCGGCCAGTTCATTCTATAAACTTTGATTCATGAAATTGCAACTTATGTTATTATTTGGTCTATTTACAACGCTGTTTTCATGTCAGGAAAAAGAGAGCGCTCCAACACTTGTTCTAATTCCTGAGGATTACGTCGGAGAAGTGATCATCGTGTTTGGTTTTGAGGATGGAGAAGATGAAAAAATGGAAGGAGACGATCGAATCCTTCAAATTGGTGAGGACGGGATATTAAAAACTAAGTTCAAAGCAAGTTACGGTGTGTCTCTAGATAATTTTTTGAGTGTCAGCGAAACAGGACAGAGGAGACTCATTCGGAGAGAGATTGAAGTAGATGATCCTAATGAAAAATGTATCTACAATGGTTCAAGTAGTCGCAAAGAAATTGATGGGAAAGAATATGAACTTCAAGTATTTGTTGTCTGCCTCAAAAAAGATATTGATTCATACAATGATATTCAACTTAAACTTGACTAACGATTCGTGATAAATGAATAGAAATATCGAGAAATATTCTAACCGACATTCTTGATATCAAATGATCAACCTATGTTGATCTAAGAAACTCTTCCAGATTTCAAACTTTGAGGAGATTAATTTGATTGAACTAACCACTATTAATGAGTTTTTTTGCATCCAAAACGAACCATACGTCGTCGACTGACTCTTCGAGCTCAGCGAGAACTCCGTTTATTGGTGTTCAGGCAAAACTTAACATTGGTAAATCGAACGATAAGTACGAAAAAGAGGCGGATGCTGTTGCTGATAAAGTGGTTAGCAAAAAAGGTCTTTTAGGTGCTGAACCTTTTATAGCAACACGTCCAACCCTACAAAAATCAGAAGAAACCGAGCAAATTCAAGAAAAACCACTGGTCGATTCAATTACGCCACTTGTTCAAACCAAGACGAATGAGGAAGAATCTGCCCAAAAGAAAGAAGAGGATGAGTCTGTCCAGATGATGGAAGAGGAAGATTCCATTCAGAAAAAAGAAGAAGAATCAGAGATTCAAAAAATGTCCAACTCCGAAGAAGAGGGAGCAGTTCAAATGAAAACGGAGGAGGATGCTGTACAAAAAAGTTGTAATGAGTGTTCAGATAAAGAGAACATTCAAAAACAATCAAGTGGGGACTCATCTGGGACATCGGGATTAGAATCTACATTGAAATCGAGTAAAGGAAAGGGTACTTCAATGTCTGAAGACACATCTTCTGAGATGACTACCGCATTTGGAGCTGATTTCAGCGGGGTTCGTATTCATACGGATTCAAGTGCCGTCCAGATGAACAAAGATCTGGGAGCAAAAGCATTCACCAATGGAAACGATATTTATTTTAATGAAGGACAATACAATCCGAACTCTTCTGAAGGAAAGCACCTTTTAGCTCATGAATTAACGCACACTGTTCAACAAGGGGCGAGTTCAACAGGAGTTCAGAGGAAACCGGAAGATTATAACCATCCTGAAGACGGTCAGCAATCCATGAATGGGATCAATAAAGAAGTGACCGATGAGTTGGGGAGCGATAAGAATATTCGCAATCCGAAAATTAGCGAAGAAGACAAATCAACGGAAAAACCTCCAGCAGGTGAAAAGGGGAGTGGGGTTGATAAGAACAAACTAACGGAAAGTGCAAAGCCTAACGTCGACAGGAAGAAGGAAACCCAACCTAAAATCAACGAATCTGCGAATAAGGCAAAAGAAGAGCTGAGTGAGGAGAAAAAAGAAGAAGTGCCAGAAGATCAAAAGCTTCCAAAAGAGAAGAAAAAACTATCGCCCAAAGAACAGGCTGCTGTAAATGCAAAAATGGCATATGCGTTAGCAAAAAGAAAACCAAAGAAAACTGAAATTAAACCTGTCGAACTTCCAGAAATTCGGGCACCGAAGGATAGTAAAGGAAATGAAGTTCAACGAAATCCATTAGCAGAGCAAAAGTTGTTAGGGCAGGCAGTTAAAATTGATATACTGCGAAAACAAGCCGCGAAATTAAAGGAGGCCGCAGATCAGGAAAGAATCAACGCCGAATTAATGCGAGGCGATATTGAAATGATGTATCATGGCATTTATACATCGGATGAATTTGTTGATACCGCCAAGCAGCACAACGACACGCGTAAAGAGGGGGTGGTGCAGATGAAGTCTCATTTGGAAGAGTCGAAAAATCGAACGACAAAAGTTCAGGAAGGACTGCCAAAAATTTTAGAGCAAGCTAAAAAAGGAGAGGAAGATTCTGATCCAATGGCGAAAAGTGCACAAGACAGAAAGCAAGCTAATGATAACCTAAAAACGGATGATGCGGATGCAAAGAAAGAAGCGAAAGAGCGAGGTGGAGAACTAAATGACTCAAGCAAGAAGTCGGAAAATATTGATGGAGCGATCAAACAAACGCACGAGAAAGCGAAAACGATGTCTGTTGAGTTGGAAACTGCGCTGCAACAAAATACCGAGTCTGATACACATATCCAGGAAATGGATCTTTCATTGACGTCTACTGAAACGAAACTAATTGAGTCATCCGTTCAAAATACGGAAGCCAAAACGCAGTTGTCCAATTACAATGCTTCACCAGATCAACATCTAAAAAAAGCAAATCGATTAGATGAAAATGCAGAAGCGAAACTGCAAAAATCAGACGAGCTTGAAAAGTCTATTCATTCGATTAACGAAGAGTATCATAATAGAATGTCCTCCATAGAACCGGACCCTGTAAGCATGTTGCTGCAACCGAAACTCGAGGATAGTTCTTCTTCAGATGTTCCATCAATTCAACTCTCACCTGATGGTGCGGCCGACAAGAGTGCAGCTGAGAAGAAGAAAGAAGATACCAATAATTGGTTTGATGAACGGGTGAATGAAATGGATAAGGACGTTCGCACTGAGTTTAAGGAAATGAACTTCATCGAAAAAGGATGGTTCGGATTGAAGAGATCGTTCCTTGATATCGGTGCAAGCCTTTCAAAAGTAAAATGGGGGAAGTTTACGGAAGAATTGATTCAGTCAATGATTGATCCTGTTTTACTCGTTGAGTCGATGGGGCAACTATTCAATGCGGTCGTTAATCCGAAACATCGAAAAGGAGAAGATCCAATCACATATTTATTGCGTGAGGCCGCAGGCTTTGCCACGGGAATTGCGGTTACTTTTGGATTGATTGCTGGATTATGTCTAATAGGAATGGGAGTTTTGGCAATTATTAATTTCTGGTTCTTCCCATCTTTGATTTGGTCTCCACCTATTTACGCAGAGTTAGGAGCGTTGATGTCATGGTCAGGAGCAATGCTCTGGGCGACAACACAGATAGCATTGGTGTTACATGCATTGGTATTTGTGAGTGACTTGATTGCAACTGCATTCTCACCAAGTGCTCAACAACTGATTGATAATTCAAAACAACTACGTTCTGATGTAGATGCAGCTGCATTCCCAATCATAACGGCATCTACTTATGGATTATTCGAATTTTTAGCTGCGGCGGGAAAACGATTGGGAATCGGACGTCCGAAAACGGGAGAAGTGAAAGCAGACCCTAATGAACCAAAAGCGGGTGATGAGCTGAAAACCGAAAAAAAAAAAAAAACCGGAGAACAGCCGAAAACTGGAGAGCAACCGAAAAATTTAGAATCGGAGCCTGTTAATCAAAAGCAGAAGTCAGGCGAGAATAAAGAGGTGGTAGATACCCCAGAAAACATTAAAGACGAAGGGAAAGTCAATAATAACGAGACGTCCCCAACGGTGGATGGACTTGAAGTTAAAAGTGAATTCCAAGGGAAAGATGGTCATAAGCGAAAAGTACTCGAAGATGGTCAAGTAGCAAGATGTACTTGGTGCGAAACCTGTCGCAAGCGATTCAAAGAGCAGTTGCAGAATTCAGTCTTGATGAAGCGATTGACGGATTTGGAAGCCCGGTTTAAGGCCAATCCAGATGACGCTAACATGCGTGTTAAACAGCAGGAGTTTGAGGCCGATTTACAGGCAATTAAAGATGGAACGAAAACACCGGAAGAAATTGCGCAGAAGTATACCGATAACCCTCTTAAAGCAACCTTAAACGATCTAACAGATTCTATAATTAATAACCTGAATAAATTAGAGACAGGACTTAGTGAGAGTCAAGTGATTGATCTAGTTATTCGTGCTGAAAGAATTGATTCCGCACTTGGGGGGGATCATATTTTCCTTAAGACAATTGACAAGTTAGTAGAGAGTCCGAATTTTAAAAATCCAGCAGATCTACATGCTGAAATGATTGCTTTGGAGAAGAAAGTCTTTGGTAAATCAGGAAAACCGAGTGAGTCTCCTGGATTGAATCAACTAAATGAGTATCAGGAGGGATTATATTGGATTGAGCAAGGAGATCAAGTGGAAATTTCTGTGATACGCAATGGTGATGAAATAGACGGCCTACTTCACGTAAAAGGTTCTGTTATCGAATGCAAAAGAGTTTCTAGTAAACGAGCAGATGGCGTAAGAGATAATATAAATAACATAATTAAGAAGTTTACGCTGGAATCTAAGCTAAAATCACCGAACAAGGTTATTTTTGGTAGTGAGACTAAACTTTGGGGGCAAATAAAAATTGATAATAGTGCTAATCCTTATTTCAAGCTTACTAAATCTGAGTTTATTGCTAAAGTAAAAAGTGAATTAATGGGCGTTCCGGGAGGAATTGAAGGAAACATTACTGTAATGCATGAACTTCATGTTGTAAATAATCAGGGAAGATTTGTGATCAAAGCGTAAAAAAAAAAAAAAA
>JBGCDF010000236.1:0-8966 GCA_045105095.1 Crocinitomicaceae bacterium
ATGCCGTGAAAGGTTTTGAGTATGGAAGTGGATTCGATTCGATTGAAATGAACGGTTCTGAACACAATGACGCCTTCAATCTTGATGGATCAACAAAAACAAATCATTCGGGAGGAATTCAGGGTGGAATAAGCAATGGAATGCCCATCAACATGAGGATCGCATTCAAACCAGTTGCAACCATTGTTCAGGAACAAGATTCGATTGACAAAAATGGGGATGCAGTGAAAGTTCAGGGAAAAGGACGTCACGATCCTTGTGTGGTGCCTAGAGCAGTTCCAATTGTGGAATCAATGGCGGCAATATCGATTCTAGATTTAATGCTGCGCGCGAACGCTGTTAAGATGTAATTAACTAACAGGTTTAACATTGACAACTGCCACATCCATCGAGTAAGCGTCGTCATATTTCTCCGATTTGAAATAAAATCCTGATTGATCTCCAGGAGCTAGTCTGTCCTGTAGCACATAATTTTCCGCACCAATCAGGGTATTTTCATCGTTGTAAAAAGAAAGAACTAACTGAACATTTTCAAAGTGAACTTCGCTTGCTGTATTTGTAACCGATCCTTCAATTACCCACTTTCCACGAAAATTCTGGCGGTATTCATACTTCGCTCTAACAAACTCCAAAGCATTTATTCTCTCGTACTCCGCATTGGTCAAACGATCAGTTTGAAGCTGATCCCAAACGGCTATTTGCGCAAACTCATCATGCGACACAAGTTGCTCGTCAGGATCGAAACTAGTGCTTCTTTTCTCGCAACTAGTAGTTACTGCGAGGAGGGCAAGAGTGAATAAAATGTACTTCATGACATCGTGTTTAGGAGTTGTTGATATGAAGATACGGAGAGATTTCCGTTTTTTTTAGAGGTTTTGGAAAAAGGAGTATTTTCCGAGTTTAGGATGAAGCAAGATCAACTAAAGGGGTTTATTTATTTGTTTTTCAGTAGTTTAAAACTGAATTTTCGACTTAAAAAATCGATAGATGTGTTAATTTCCGAACATAAATAATACAAAATCAGGTAAAAATACGGGGAGTGAAATTTGAGATGTTTGATCGTTTGCGGATAAGCGCAACTCTTACTTCGAACAGGAGTCACTATAACGATAGTTGCTTAATCATACTTTGTCTAATACAAAGTGTTGATGGCGGTTTGTTCAATCGTCTCCTTTTTTTAACTTTCGATTGCTCCCGGCATCAACAAATATGCAATGCAAATGTTGAAACCACTATTGCTGATGATTTTTCTGTTCCTTTCTCTTTTAGGGCAGGGGAAAGAGATCAAAAAGTTTCATTATTCCGGAGAAAAAATCTTATCGCTTGATGGCAAATGGGAGTTCTATTGGAAGAAATTGCTGTATGCAGGTGATTCATGTTTTGAAAACGGTGGTTTCGAAGTTGAAATGCCTGACTTCTGGAACGACCATGAAATAGAGGGATACAACTCACAATCTTTCGGTTATGCTACCTACAGAACTATTATTGTATCCGATGTTGATAGGAAAATTGCTTTGGAATATGCGGGGCCTCACAGCGCTCAACGAATATACATTAATGGAAAATTAATCTCCGAAACGGGGAAAGTATCAACTAGCAGCAAGAAACACGTAGGTCTTTGGCTTCCAGGTTTAGTAGATGCCGAGTTAAAGAAAGGAGAGAATGAGTTAATCATACACATTTCAAACTTCGGGCATGCGAGAGGAGGATTATACGAAACGCCAATCATTGGAAATAGACCGTATCTTCATTCAAGGAGAAAACATGGGTTGTTCAGTGATACATTTATAGCGGGAGGGTTATCAGTTATAGGACTTTTCTTTATAGGACTTTCCATTTTTTGGCGAAACAATAGGCTCTTCGTGTATTTCGGTTTATTCACTATTCTCTTCTCCTTCTGGTATATGAACTATGGTATGCATGCGTTTAAAGTAAGTTTTCCATCTATCAGCTGGGCTCTTTCGTTTCGGTTGACCTATCTGGCATTTTATGGTTTTATGTTCTTTATTAGCTTGTTCACCTATGAGTCGGCTAAACATTTTTTCGGCAAACGCTACGTGCAAGTTGTAATTATTGGATATTCCTTTCTACTTGTACCGGTAATTTTCGGAACACCCTTGTTATTTTCTTCCCTGAAAATTTGCGCGTACTTTCTCGTGTTTGGTCAACTTTTGTTCATGGCATTCAAATTTACGGGTATCGTTCGAATGAAGGTTCAAAAGTACACGGCACGACACTTATTGATTCCTTCTATGGTCCTGGCTTCTATAGTGATATTGGTTTGGTTGTTTAGTAATATGCAATGGGTGTCTGAAATTCTAGGAGTACTGTTTCTAGTCATATTTCTGGTGTTAGCTATTTCAATGTCAGGAAAAGTTGGTGGCGATTACAGGAAGATATTAGCATTGCAAAGAGAAGCGATAAAACAGAATGAAAAAATCAACGAGCAAGCACGGAAACTTCAAATACTGGATGAAACAAAAACGCGCTTCTTCGCGAATGTATCACATGATCTGAGATCTCCTTTGACCTTAATTAAAGGAAGCATTCGTAAAATCAGGAAACAAAGCCTGGAGCTTGAGCAAAATTCACACGAAGAGTTTGAAACAATCGATATGAACGTGGAGCAACTCATTCGGTTTACGGACGAAATTCGTGACCTGAATTTGTTGGAGCAAAACGTCCTCATGTTGACGTATAGCGAAGTCGAATTGCAATCATTTTTGAAGGCAACCTTCAATATGTTCGAATCATTTGCAGAAATCAGAGGGATAAGCCTGATTTTCATTCCACCGAAGAAAAAGATTGTTATTCGGACAGATAAGGAAAAATTACGACGGGTAATGAATAATTTGATATCCAACGCATTCAAGTTTAACAAGGATAATGGCTCGATCGAATTGTCCATAGATGAAACAAAGAATGGAGTGAGCATCGAATTGAAGGATTCAGGATTGGGCATTGCTCAAGAGGAGCTACCATTTATATTTGATCGATTCTATCAGAGTAAAGAAAACATCTATAGAAGTAGGGAAGGGATGGGGATTGGACTCTCTTTGGTAAAGGAGTTGGTCGAATTGCATGAAGGAAAAATAGATGTGAAGAGTCAACTAGAAGTAGGGACGGTCTTTACCATTTTTCTTCCCTATAATTTTGATAAACCCTTGAGTGAAACTGAGAAGGAAAGTGAGGTAAAGCGAATGCTTAACGTTCGGAAATCTAGATCTAATAACGATAAGGAAATTACCAAAGTGCATCAAGATCAATCAGGGAAGACAATCCTATTGGTAGATGATCACCAAGAGGTTCGAAAATATATCGCCTCGGTCATACATGAAGAGTATACCGTATTTCAAGTTGAAAATGGTGCGGAGGCCTATGCTTTTTTGAAGAAACAAAGAGTTGATCTAGTAATAACAGATTTAATGATGCCCTTGATGGATGGATTTGAATTGATCGACAAGATGAATGATGATATTGAACTGTCAACCATCCGAATTATGGTAGTATCTGCTAGAACGACACGGGAAGATCAACTAAAGGTTCTTAATAAAGGAGTAAATGAATTCTTGAGTAAACCGTTTGATGAAGATGAGTTCAACACCCGCATCTCCAATTTAATACGAAGCGATAAACCATCTTTAATTTCTGAATTAGCCGAAAAGAAAGGGAAATACTCGAGTATCGAAGAAAAAGCGATTGCTAAGATTAACGACTTGATTCTCGATCAAATTGATAACTCAAAACTATCTACAACCATCCTAGCCGATGCATTAGCAACCAGTGAAAGAAATGCCAGTAGAATTATCAAAAAGCTCACGGGATATCCGCCTAAAACATACATCCAACATGTTCGCATGAACTATGTCGAATTACTTATTAAAGATGGAAAAGTTTCCAATTTAACAGAAGCTGGCTTGTCAGTTGGAATGAAAAACGCCACGCAGTTTGCAAAGCAATTTGAAAAAGTAAAAGGGTATCCTCCGCTCCAAAAGTGATTGACAACTGCCTGTATTAACTAACTGTTAGACGTCAACTTTCATTTTCGGACAAATGAAATTAGAAATCGGACGAAGTACTTGAATCCTTGCTGTGATTGAAAAAAAATCACGGAATATTGTTCTGTCAAATCACTTGGACAGAAGCCATCGCTATTCACGATTCATTCATGAAAAATCTTTAGTAGAAAACAGGCAGGGCAATTTGAATTGACTCTATGTTTAATTGTTAAAAAGAGTGACACATGAACAAAACGGTATTATTAAAGAAAATAAATGAAGTCCAAAAGGAATGGGCGGATGGAATTGTAAAGATTGGAATGGCCTACAAACAAGGCGGTCGAAAGGAAGTCGAAAAACGTACAGAAGGAATGCTTAATAAATTGTATGATTTCAGTGAAAATCACATTTTGTTTAAGCCAACAAAAGCCGAAGAAGAACCTTTCAGATTTAACTACGACCAAACAGTGTCCTATTTCATTGGCGGAGAAATAGAGGAAGATAAAGGATTTGCTTTGACACCATGGAAAAAAGTAACCTTCGATCAAATTGAGGAGATCAATATCATTGAACAAGATTGCGATGTGCTCGTGATGGGATCGTATGTGTTCACAGATTACCATGGGGAACAAGCAACAGTAGAGTATACATTTGGATACAGAGGAGAAGACCTTCGTATCTTCCTTCATCATTCTTCACTTCCATTTGAGCTGGAAGATGTCTATGATGATTTAAAACTTTCAGCAAAAAAGCAACTGGCACTATCTGGATTCAATGTTATACTTCCAAAGGACTTTGATTACGACAAAGCGCGAGAAATATCCAATTCCTATTTTGATCATAAGCCAAAGGCAATCGCATTTCCAAAGGCCGTTCAGCAAGTGGCATTTTCCATCAAAGAACTCAATAGGAAAAATGCTATGCGGGCCCCAGACAAGCAAATTCCACTGAGAATCATGTCTGGTGGGCATCAGCACGAAGGAATGTCAAGCGCAGACGGTGCAGTGATCATTCGATTGTCAGAATTAGGCACAATCGATTACAATCAGGAGAAAACACAAGCATGGATTCCTCCAGGAACGAAACTTGGAGCCGCCCACGATGAACTAGCACACTACCACAAAATGATTCCTGGTGGAGGTTGTATGAATGTAAACGTTGGAGGTTTAACCCAAGGCGGAGGCTGGGGAATGAATGCTCGACTATATGGTTTAACATGCGACAATATTCTAGCAGCGGAATTGGTGCTGGCAAATGGTGATATTGTTCAGGTTTCTGAACAGATTTGTCCCGATTTATTCTGGGCCATCCGTGGAGGAGGAGGTGGAAACTTTGGTGTAATCACTCGTTTTTTATTCAAGTTGCAAGAAATCAGTCCGCAAATAAGTACGTTCCAGTTTTGTTGGGAGCACAGCGAAATGGAAAATGCGATTGAAACCTATTTGAAGGAACAAACGCAGTTCCCCAAGGAACTGACTTCCTTTCTTAGAGTTACGGCAGTTCCAGAACCTGTAGATGGCAAGTACGATAATAATTATCCAGTTTATGCCTCAGGTGTATTTCATGGAAGTGTAGATAAGTTGATAGAAATTCTCAAACCTTTGCATGATGAAACAAAACCTCATTCTCCACGATACTATCTGAAAAGTTTACAAGGATATAAAAATGATGATATCGAGAAGGCGCGCAAATTTGTCGAAAAATTATTCGGTGTTACTAAATCAAGGGAGGAATCGAAAGTCGAGTCTTCGACGTATTCGCTGAAACAATTATTGAATTATGATGTTTTTCATAAGTTGTTCGATATCGATGGAAGAATAAAGGATAAAAACAACTGTTTGGTCGCTCCGCCGGAATCAAATTGCAGTGCACCCCATCCGCACAAGGTTTCATCTGCATTTGCCAAAGCGAAAACTGGAGAATCGCACGAAGCGTATTGTAAGCGTGTGGCACAGAATGTCACTAAATATTTCCAGAATTCGATTGAAGGGGATTACAAACGTCACCTTCCATTTGTTCGATCCTACATGTCGATTCATTCGATGGGAGGAGCGATGTCGAATGAGCCGGAAGGAGGAAGCGCTTTTGCATTTCGAAATACAGAATTTCTGCTGCAGTTCCAATCTTGGTGGAATTATCCAACGGATAAAAATATTGCATCGTGCCAAAAGAAAAAAGAATGGCAACAAGATTACATCGATTGGGTAGTCAATTTCCGAAAAGCATTGGCCAACGAGGAGCTTGTTGAGGGAGCCTTTATCAACTTTATCGATAAAGAAGTGGAACTGCGTGAATACTATGGCGCAAACTTCGAAAAACTCAAACAAGTCAAAACAGCGTACGACGCGAAAAATGTATTCAACTTCCCCATGAGTATTCCTCAAATGAACTAAAAATGAACACAGAGAGACTCAGGATCAATACTTGACTCTTTCGAAGAAATGCAAATCAATATAAACTTATTAAAAGCGAAAGGTGATGAAAAAAAATAAACTAAAAGAAATGTTCGTACTTAGTTGGTTATCAAATGTGAATTCCAATTATGTAACACCACGTCAAAGAGAATTGAATAAAAATCTGATGAAAATTGATGACGTTCTAAATGATCCTGTTGTTCAAAATATGACTGGAGGAAAATGGGACATAGTTTGGGGACCAGCAGCGTGCAATTCAGAATACCTTCGAAGTTGCGAACCTATTTTGGGTAAGACGAAAAATATCAAGAGATGGGTAACGGATAACGCTATGTACGTTGCTCAAAAGGCTGGAACCAATGAATATTTTATTGGTATTTCAGGAACAAATGGTGTTTCGCTAAAAGGCTGGTTTGAACAAGATTTTGACGTGGAAGAAAGTGTTCCTTGGCCTTTAGAATCATTAGGGAGTAATTCGGTTGCCGTAAAGGGTAAACCAAGAATCTCAAAAGCGGGTCAAAAAGGAATTGAATCCCTTTGGAATATGAAACCTAAGGGTGCAATGAAAGAGTCGGGAACTCGACTTATTGATTTTTTATTGGGTAACGTTGAAGGGAAGGAGTGCACCATTTCAATAGGAGGCCATAGTCTTGGAGGATGTCTGACCGCTATTTTGGCTGCAGCTATTTCTGATAAGGTAGCAGAGAATAAAGCCGCCTATGGTGGTGTGAAAATTAATGCATACCCTACAGCTGGCCCCACACCTGGAAATCAAGATTTCGCGAATCATTTAGCGGAGAATATCAATGAATACCATGCCGTGTACAACGAGAATGATTTAGTTCCTCTTTCTTGGGATTTCGAAAAGTTAGAGCAGTTTAAAAAGGAGTACAGCCAATGGAAATTTGGAGGAGATATGATTCGGCCGAACGAGCCAGTTAATGCCAATCTTTTACTCTGGGCTTCTAATTTTGCAAAAGAGCAACGCTATGTCCGTCAACCTTCGTTTCATTCACCCAATTTCCAGGTTTTTACTTGGCAAAACGACTTGATCGAGACCATTAAAATCAATGGGGGAGATATGAGCGAAAATGAGTTAAGGTGGGTTGTTTTGGGAGCTGGGATAGCTATCACACAGGAGAAAAGTCCTGTTACGGATCAACTGTCACGCATCATGAATTATAGAAGCAAAGAGCATGCGAGTGCTGCTCACTTATTGCGCTTTTTGATACAGATTCTCTTGCAGCACCTCACAGCTTATTTGTCTCCTACGTCTTCAAATGGAGTTCCTTGGAGCTTTACCGATAATGAAAAAACTGCGCTGACAAAACTGTTTCTAAACAGAAAGAAGTCAATAGAAAATATTGAAAAGGATACAAAAGAGTGGGGGATTGCTACTGGGCTCAAGTTATTAGCGGACCTTCTTAAACAGGCTGCTGATTGGTTGGATAACGTAGATCATGATACGTCTAGTTTAGTAATTGGGGAAACTTTGGAAAATGACTCTCCCATATCTAAGGAAAAAGACTTAGTAGATGTTAATTTAGGTGGCGAATATCCTTCGTTCGGGAATCTTTACGAACCGAGTTAACTCTTGGAAATTAAAAGTTCTAGGGCTTAAACCTGATTCAAGAGGGGGTAAAGTTCTGGAACTTTTCGCTTTTCTATTGAGATAAAGTCACGTGATCGGTAGTTAATATAAAGACTATTTCTTTAAATCGTTACTTCCAAGTAAACCCCTTCAAAACCATTGGTTGCTCATAACGGTATTGATCAAAATAGATGAGGTACGACTTCTTCGTTCCGTGAATCTTAATCTCATACATGTAAATAATTCCTTTCTTCTTTTTGGTAAGCGTTGGATCAGGATTATCATAAGAATCACTATTTCCCAATTTTTCGAACGTTACTGGCTCACCATCGGGCCCCTTCAAATGTTTCATGTATTCGAATACGCGCGTTGGCATATCTCCACCGCCCACTTTTATCGGATCTTTTGGCTTAAAACCGTATGATCCTTTCACCTTCGCATTAACGTCAGGTGTCATAGTTCCTTCCATCTGAGAAAAACCAGTAAAACTGATACTTAGTACAAGAATGAAGAGATAGCGCATAGAGAATGTATTTTCGGATGAAGTTACAAAAAATGATTTGCCGAATCAGTATCAAAGCGAGGGACTATTTTTATCTTTGACAAAAAAGAATATTATGTGGCAACGCGTCCAAACTATATATCTCGGAATTGCAATTGTTTTATTGGGAATTGTAACGTCAGGAATAACACTCTTTAGCTACGTTGGCGAGTCAAGTCGATATACGATTAATGCATTTGGAATGACAACTTCTGACCTGAAAACGGGAGAGGCGCTGGAGCACCAAACGATGCCAATGATGGTGGGGACGATAGCTCTTGCGTTGCTTTGCTTTCTGTGCATCATGTCTTACAAAAATCTGGCGCGTCAATTCAAGTTGGGGAGAACAATTTTCTTGCTCTACACAGTAAGTGTGGTGGCACTTATTGTATTGACTTTCTTTGGAAATAACTTAATCGAAG
>JBGCDF010000237.1:0-15224 GCA_045105095.1 Crocinitomicaceae bacterium
GGTTGCCATATTTATCCAAAGCCAAAAAACCGACTTGAAGACCTGTTAAATCTTCGTGTTTGCGAATGATGCGTTCAACCGCCATTTCGCAAGCCTGCTGAGGATGATGACCTTGTCTCATCAATTCTACCACCGTATGACTTCCTGCAATTCGAATCACAGCCTCACCCATCCCCGTTGCACACGCCGCACCTATTTCGTTATCAACAAACAAACCTGCTCCGATGATCGGTGAATCTCCTACACGACCGTGCATTTTGTATGCCCAACCACTCGTTGTACAGGCTCCACTTAAATTGCCTTGCGCATCCAACGCAAGCATCCCAATCGTATCGTGGTTTTCGTGATTGATTTCAGGCTTATCGTATTCATCTTTATTTTCCTTCTTCCACTGTTTCCAATCTTTTTTTACTTCTTTGATTGGCATCTTCGCTTTTGCATGACCATAGTCGAGGGCGAATTCACGTGCCCCCTCACCTACCAACATCACGTGTTTTGTACTATCCATGACCTCACGCGCCACAGAAATTGGATGAGCAATTCCTTCCAAACAAGCTACAGCACCGCAACGCGATTTATGATCCATGATACAAGCATCCAATGTAACGTGACCATCACGATCCGGTCTTCCGCCTACTCCCACACTTCGATTACTGAGATCTGCTTCGGTGATCATCACTCCTTTTTCCACCGCATCCAATGCAGTTCCATTATTTTCGATTTCCTTCCAAGCGGCTGCGTTCGCTGCTAACCCATGATTCCATGTAGATATTACCACCTGCTTTCTTTGAACTCGTCGAACGGAACCTTCCGTCGATTTCTCAATCAATTCAGCTGCTTTCGCTGGTTTGATTAGGCTCATCGCTGCTCCAACGAGTCCTAACTTGAAAAAGGTTCTACGTTTTAAATCACTCATTCTTTTTCTTTAAATATTCTTTCAACCAGATTCGGTAAGCCGCAACATTCTTATTATGCTCAGCGTTCGTTGTTGCGAAATTATGATGTCCGGTTCCATCTCCACATAAGAAAATGTAACTGACATCCGCAGGATTCAACACTGCTTCTACCACTTTATATGGCGGCAAACAAATTGGACCTGGTGGAATTCCTTTGTAGATATACGTATTGTAGGGACAGTCTTTATCTCTATGAACATCTAACAAACGTTCTACGCCTTTCAACCTATCTGGCCAACAAAACTTAAACGTCGGATCTGCTTGTAAAGGAATTCCCTGTTCGATTCTATTCAAGTATAACTTCGCAATGATTGGCCACTCTTCAGAAACTCGCGATTGCTCAGAATACACAATGCTCGCCAGTGTTACCGCCTGCGATGGAGCGGTTAAACCAATGTCTTTTAATTTTTGACGACGTTCATCCGTCCAGTATGCTCTGAACTCTGCCGCCATCAATTCGACAAATTCCTCTGCATCCGTATCGAAGTACATTTCATATTCCTTCGGAATAAAAAGTGCAGGAACCTGTTCCGATGTGAAATCGTACGTTCTAAGGGGTTTCTCGTCGAAAATATGATCAACAATATAAGCACTATCTGCTAGGATACATTTACTAATATTCGATCCAATGTCCGCAATCACTTCACAACGATTGAAAAGCACGCGCACCTTTTTCTCTGATTTTCCGTGACCATTTTCTCCTTTTACAAAGCCGTCAATCAGGTTAAAGTGAGTTGTTCCCGTTAGAACAATGTATTTACCTGCAGCAAACATTGTAGTATCGATGCCGTTATCAGCCACAGCATCAAAGAATTCCTTTTTTGATGCGAGAATCCCCTTCTCGACAAATGTAGATGCCAACTCCGTTGCGGTAGGATCTGACCGAAACAACAGCTTCACCTCAGTCCCGTTGATTGTTCGAGTACTTTCTGAGAAAAATGATTTGATTTTGTGACGACCAAGATATGCGCCAACGCCCATTAAACCGATTAGTACAATTATGATTCCTTTTCTACCCATTTCTCAACTACGACTGTTTTGGTTTGATCGCCTATTTTACCTTTCGAATGAATAAGATATTCCATTTTTTCGAATAGTTTTCGGCTTTTCACATTTTCACTATGAATCAACGCAGATAATCGGCTAATGCCACGATTTCTAGCTTCCGTTTCAACTAACTGGAGCGCTTTCGAAGCATATCCTTTTCTGCGAAATCCTTCTTCAGCGATCAAAATACCAATTGCCCCTGATTTATTTTCATAATTAATGTCAAATATATCAACAGCGCCAAGTAGAATATCTTTTGAATGAATCATGAACCGGAGTTGTTCAGGCTTCTCGACTGTTTGAAATGACTGAATTAATCGAACGATGTCTTCGAGACTGTAGGGACTATCATTGTCACTCACGTCCCAGTTGTCGGGGTTATTTTCCCAAGAAAGGATAGTTGCTGCATCGCTAATAATCGGTAAACGAAGAGCAATTTCCATTACGACTATTTTGAAAGCGAAACTAAATGATTGTGGATATCTTCCGTCGAATACTCAGCTAGTTCGATCGTCTCTTTCCCGATATTCCACGAAATGATTGTCCCAAGAAGTTCTTCATCATCCAATTTCATCAGTAATTCAGATAACTTAGTGGCCCCGGGGAAACTCAGCACATTTTTGATTGGATTCAAACAAGTAATTTTGTGTGGTACGGTCTTTTCAAATTTCGCAAATTCTAGTTCACAGTCCTTGCTTTTGAGCGGAAGTTTTAATTCAACTGCCAGAACAGGTAATTTCTTTCTGGAAATAAGTTCTAAAAGATCTAAGAGGTTCGAATTGAAATCGAGTCCATTTGCTTTTAAGCTGAAATAACGACCATCAACGGAAAGCCCCATGTGTGGTGGAATTCCTTCTGGATTCCATATCCACAAATACGGCAATTCAATTGCAAAATCCTCTTTACAAAAGGCCGAAATATGATTCAATACTGTTCTAGACTTCAATACTTCCATCAAACACCTTAGTTGCTGGTCCGCTTAACCAAATATCATTAAAACCACCGTTCCCATCTGCTTTCGCTTCAACAGAAAGATGACCTCCTTTTGTTTCTATTTCTACCCGATTTATATCAGGGTTATTGGACAATTGTATCAGTCCGCAAGCTGTGACTCCAGTACCACAAGAAAGCGTCTCATCTTCAACCCCTCGTTCATACGTTTCTACTTGAACAGAACTCTTAGACTTCTGAATTAAATAATTCACATTAACCCCCTCTTTTTCAAATCGTTCAGAATATCTAACCTTCTTACCATAAGAAACAATATCTTCTACTTCTCCATTCTTTAAATGCACGTAATGTGGCGAGCCTGTATCCACAAAATAATCGTCGTTAATTCGGTCAATTTTGGCGACATTTAGCATTTCCAACCGAACAATATCGTCTTCGATTTCTGCTCTGTGAATTCCGTCAATTGCGTTAAAACGAGTGACCGATTCTATTAATCCAATTTCCTTCGCGAAAGCTGTGCTACATCTCGCTCCATTCCCACAAAAACTCTGGGAACCATCTGCATTGAAATAATCCACATAAAAATCTGTAGAATGATCGTTGGAAATTTTGATCAGCCCGTCCGCTCCTATCCCTAATTTTCGATCACATATGAACTGAATGTCTTGTAGCGTTAGACTGTCATATTTACCTGACATGTTGTCCAACATTACAAAATCATTACCCGTTCCTTGATATTTTACGAAATCGATTCTCATGTTAGACAAAGTTAAGCAAAGAAATGATTAGACTCATTAAATTATCGCATATCCTTGGCTAGTATTCCCTGCATTAAAACCTCATTTTCCTTTTCTATCACTGGCTTAACAATCTTTAACATGACACAGCTTGTATCAAAACGAATAATGGCGTTATACTTGATAGAAAGAAATCAGTTTTAATAAAACGACCAGAAAAATATGAACAACAAATTGAAAATCTTTGGGCTAGGATTGCTGGGTGGAATGTTACCACTTGCAGCATTTATGATTTTGAATGGAACGAGCGAAACAACACCGCAAGTCGATACTGTTTCAGATTCTCAGTCGAATAAATATGCGCGACAAGCGAGCTTTGAATGGACTAATGCGGTTCCTTCAGAAGACTTCGTGATGGCTTCGGAAAGCAGCTTGAACTCAGTCGTTCACGTTACAACTAAAGTTGAAAAGACACGTTTTCAGCGCGACATGTTCTCCGAATTCTTCTACGGACCAGGATCTGGAGGACGCGAATACAAGCAGTACGGAGAAGGTTCTGGATCAGGAGTAATTATCGCAAATGATGGATATATCGTTACGAACAATCACGTTATTGCCGATGCTAAGGAAATAGAAGTTACCCTCAATGATAATAGCAAGTACACTGCTACCATTGTTGGAACGGACCCTTCAACAGATATCGCTGTATTGAAAATCAACGCGAAGAATCTAAGCGCTCTTCCTTTGGGAAATAGTGATAATGTAGATGTTGGTGAATGGGTACTCGCAGTAGGAAACCCTTTCAACCTTACTTCGACAGTTACTGCGGGAATCGTTTCAGCTAAGGCTAGAAACCTGAATATGATTGGCGGTGGAAGATCGAGCAACGGAATGGTTCCAATCGAATCATTCATCCAAACAGATGCTGCTGTGAACCCTGGTAATAGTGGCGGCGCTTTGGTAAATACGAATGGTGAGTTAATTGGAATTAATACAGCCATCGCATCTCAAACAGGGAGTTACGCTGGTTATTCGTTTGCCGTTCCAGTCAACTTAGTAAAGAAAGTAATGAAGGACTTAATCAACTATGGTGTTGTTCAACGCGGATATTTAGGAATCCAAATGACAGATATTACTCAAGAGTTGAAAGAAGAAAAGAACTTGAAAAACCTAGACGGAGTCTACGTAGCAAGCGTTATTGAGAATAGCGGTGCGAAAAAAGCGGGGATCGTTCCTGGTGATGTTATTCTAAAGGTGGGAAGTGAAAAAGTTATGTCACCTTCATCTTTACAGGAGAAAATCGGTAGTCGTCAGCCAGGAGATAATGTTGCTGTGACAGTCCGAAAAAAGAATGGAACTGTAGAAACGAAAGAGATCATCTTGCGCAACAAAAATGGCGAAACAAGCTTGATTTCTAAAAAAGAAATTGAAAAGAACACTGCGTTAGGTGCAACTTTCGGGGCACTTTCCAGTAAACAAAAACAAGAACTCAAAATCAGAAGCGGCGTTGAAATAGAATCGTTGACAGCTGGGAAGCTAAAATCTGCTGGTCTACAAGAAGGTATGATCATTACTAGAATCAACAATAAACCCGTTGCAAGTGCTGAGGATTTAACTAATAAATTGAGAGAAAGCAGTGGAGGCGTTCTGCTAGAAGTTATGACACAATCTGGGATCAAAGATTACGTAGCAATTGGACTTTAAGCGTCCTGTGCTATTTGATTATCTCGCGATTAAAAAAATGTTAAAATAAGTCCAAGTTTTTTTTGGATAACGATAGCATTTCGTCGTATCTTTGCGATTACGCATTTATTTCCACAAAAGTAGGAGGATAAACAACTATGAGACAATTAAAAATTACAAAGTCGATTACCAATCGCGAAAGTCAGTCACTTGACAAGTACTTACAGGACATTGGTAAAGAAGAGTTGATCACCGCGGAGGAAGAAGTAGAATTGGCAAGAAAAATCAAGCAAGGAGACCAACGAGCCCTTGAAAAACTCACGAGAGCCAATCTTCGATTCGTAGTATCGGTAGCAAAACAGTACCAAAATCAGGGTTTAACCTTACCCGACCTTATTAACGAAGGAAATCTAGGGTTGATTAAAGCAGCACAGAAATTTGATGAAACACGTGGATTCAAATTTATCTCGTACGCTGTA
This sequence comes from Crocinitomicaceae bacterium, assembly GCA_045105095.1. Taxonomy (GTDB): domain Bacteria; phylum Bacteroidota; class Bacteroidia; order Flavobacteriales_D; family Crocinitomicaceae; genus UBA4466. Next base: position 5,854 of record JBGCDF010000237.1, read on the forward strand.
TGGTGGATTCGTCAATCAATTTTGCAAGCATTAGCTGAGCAAGCGCGTATTGTACGTCTTCCTTTGAACCAAGTAGGTTCATTAAACAAAATCAATAAGGCATTTTCACGTCTTGAACAAGAATTCGAACGTCCACCGTCTGCTGAAGAATTAGCAGAGGCATTGGAAGTTCCTGAAGACAAGATTAAAGAAAGCTTGAATGTTTCAGGACGTCACGTTTCAATGGATGCTCCCCTATCCACTTCGGAAGATGGAGGTACATTGATGGACGTAATGGCAAATAATGATTCACCGAAAGCAGACCACGCATTAATGTCGGAGTCGCTTCAAAAAGAAATCGAACGTTCGTTGAGCACATTAACTGACAAAGAGCGTGAGATTATTCGTTTGTTCTTCGGAATCGGAATGAATCACGGATTGACGTTAGAGGAAATCGGCGCTAAATTCAATTTGACCCGCGAGCGCGTGCGTCAGATTAAGGAGAAAGCGATTCGACGACTGAGACACACGTCGAGAAACAAATTACTGAAAGCTTATCTAGGATAATAATTGAAAGCTGCCCAATTGTGGGCAGCTTTTTTTAATTACACATATTTTAATTTCAACACAATAACAACACATGGAGACAGCGCTAGGCTATGAAAAGGAACTGAAATCGCACATTCAACAAGAGCGTGCGGCAGTTAAACTTTCCAGCAACGTAGGAGAATTACTTTATGACAAAGGAGTGGAATTAGTATTCTTCCGAAATCACCTAAATGACATTACGGTAGCACAAGTATTAAAATTACATGTCTACTCGACTAAAGTGGTCAAAAAACCAGTTGACATTTTCACGAGTGCAGAGTTATCACAAGAATTGTTGAGCATGGATTTAGCTCCTGCGAAACTTGACATTGGTAAATTGGCAAGTGAATGGTTAAACGAACAAGGGAATTATGCTTCAAAACGAGCATTCTTGGACGATAAGCTTTCTGGATTTGGAAAAGACAGTGCTCAACCCTTTGAACCAAGAGATGTTGTATTGTACGGATTTGGACGAATTGGACGTCTAGCTGCGCGTGAGTTAATCAAACAAGCAGGAAAAGGACAACAATTGCGTCTTCGTGCGATTGTTACTCGTGGAGATTCTCCTGAGCAGCTTCAAAAACGTGCCGCCCTATTGAAAAATGATTCTGTGCACGGAGCATTTGATGGAACTGTTCATGTTGACGCTGAAAATGCGGCCATGATCATCAACGGGCAAATCGTTAAAATGATTGCTGCAAATAATCCAGAGGATATCGATTACACGCAATATGGAATCAACAACGCTCTAGTGATTGATAACACGGGTGTATTCACCAACCGTGAAGCACTTTCAAGACACTTAAAAGCGAAAGGAACATCTCGTGTTCTATTAACCGCTCCAGGTAAAGAGATTCCAAACATTGTTTACGGAATTAATCAAGGAGAGCTAGATTTAGATACGGAAAATATCTATTCGGCGGCATCGTGTACAACGAACGCTATTTCACCAGTATTGAAAGTAGTGAATGATAACTACGGCGTAGTGAAGGGTCACATTGAGACTGTTCACGCCTACACGAACGATCAAAACCTATTGGACAACATGCACAAGAAACCACGTCGTGGTCGTTCAGCTGCTATCAATATGGTAATTACATCTACTGGAGCTGGAGCTGCAGTAACGAAAGTAATTCCAGATTTGAAAGATAAATTAACTGCAAACGCAGTTCGTGTTCCTACACCAAACGGATCTTTGGCGATCCTAAACCTTGAATTGGCAAAAGGAACATCTGTAGAAGACTTAAATGAAGCTATGCGCTCAGAAGCACTAGGAGGAGATTTGGTGAACCAAATCTACTTCGCGACTGATCCGGAAATGGTTTCTAACGATATTATCGGCAACAATTGCTGTTCAGTTTTCGATTCAAATGCAACAATTGTATCGAAAGACGGTAAAAGCGTTGTACTGTACGCCTGGTATGACAACGAATTCGGTTACACAAAACAAGTAATCCGAATGGCTAAATATATTACTAAGGTTCGACGAGCAATCTACTACTAATCGTTTAAGAGTTACAGGGAATCCTCGCTAAGCAATTAGCGGGGATTTTTTATTTCTGAACAAAAATCATCTCCAACTGTACCAGTTGTTTTAAGTATATTTAATTGATTCAATTGAGAATCGCAAAGACAATGATATGAAAGGACTGATCCTCACTTTTACATTTTTTACGGTTTATTTCTTCGCTCAGGGACAGAATAGTGGCAATCAAAAAGCATGGTATCAATGTGAAAACCCAGAGAAGGTTGACTCGACAATGGTCAATCGGGAACCTGGAAAAATCTATTTCGATTTCGCTGTTAATGAAACACCCAAAAAACCAAAAAAAGGTCAGTTTAGCTGGTTGGAGAATTATCCAGAGGATTATTTCGTCAGTTATCTTGTAAATACCACTGATTCTATTTTTCGCGCTACAAGGCAAGACGGTAGCTTGATGATGATTCAAGAAGCCTTGGACGAAGATGGTAATTGGAGTCCAATCGAATTCTGGGTACATAGTGGTTGTGGAAATAGTTATTTCAATCCATTAGAATTGAACCCAAACGAATGTATTCTCGTCCCAATAAAAAGATATACTGGTGATTTCAAAACCTATGTAAGATTGCGCTTTAAATATGGAAACCAAGTGCTATTTTCGAATACGTTTGAAGCAAGCATTGATCCTTCTCAATTTTCCAAAGAAACGGATGATGTTAAAGGTATTCTCTATTATGGACGAGCGAACTATTTTGAAACAGAGTGAGTTTTTTAAAAGTACTCCATTGACATAATTTGAAACCATGGCAAACAATAAACTCGTTGTAGATGAACGACAATCGGATATTGGTAATTTTATCGTAGGAAGACTTCTCCCCTTTCGAAAAAAACGACAAGTAGGACCGTTCACGTTCATTGATCACATGGGGCCATCGGAAATTGGTCCTGGTAATTACTTGGAAGTTGATCAACACCCACATATTGGTTTAAGTACCTTAACCTATTTATTTCAGGGTGCAATTGAACATAGAGATAGCACTGGCAGCGTTCAAGTTATTCATCCTGGTGATGTTGGTTTTATGACCTCAGGATCAGGAGTAACACATACCGAACGAACGCCTCAAAGTATTAAAACTGGTGAGAATATCATTATGCATGGCTATCAAATCTGGGTAGCACTTCCGAAGGAATTGGAAGAAATGGAACCGCGCTTTGATTATATCCCTTCTTCTGAAATCACACTATCGAAAGAGAATGGTTTAACGATCAAAGTCGTTGCAGGAAATGCTTTTGGTAAAAGCGCGGTACTTCAAGGTTACTCGCCACTGTTTATGGTGGATATTCAGTCAGATGAAGAAGCTACCCTAGACCTGCGCGGACAAGTTCAGGGAGAAATCGCTTTTGTCATCGTCAGTGGTTCAATCACTAGCGATGGACAGAAAATTGAAGCCGGACAAATGTTGATCAGTAAAACAGATGACGAATGCGAAATTTGCATGGACAAAGACTCGCAAATCCTTTTGTTTGGAGGAGAAGCTCTCCCCGAAAAACGCTTCCTTTCTTGGAATTTTGTCTCTCACAGTAAAGACAGGCTGAAGCAAGCCAAGGAAGATTGGGAAAACAAGCGCTTCCCAACAGTTCCAGAAGATGATACATACATTCCTTTTCCAGTATTGAAAAGATAGTTTTATTGTGAAAATTGGTGACTACAACCAACTCACAAATAAGCAATTGATTATCTTCCGATTAAGTCTAAAACCATTCCTGAACAAAATCGGTTTAGACCATATATTGTCTATTCGTACGGATTGTGGTAAATTTGCGTAACATCAAATCTAAATGAATATGAAACTACGATTACTCTTATCAACCTTAACGCTATTTGTTTTGGTTGCATTTCAATCGAATGCACAATCTACTTTTTATGCTGTTACCCCATTCAGTTCAGACCTAGAAGTCATGGACTCAACAACAATGGCATCTACTGCTACCATTCCCTTGACTTCTACAACTGGAGCTATCAACGGAGCAAATGGACTAGCTGCTGATCCTTGTGGTGTTTTATACATCGTATATCAAGCTGCTGGCTCTCGTTATCTTGGAATTCTTGATCCTGCAACTGGTGTGATTACAGAAATAGGCGACATGGGCGACAATGTTGCAAATATTACTTTTGTTAATGGCGCATTACTTGCCGTTACTGGAGACGGAGCTAACGTCGCTGAAACTCTCTACTCTGTTGATATCTTAACTGGAGCGATGACCCTCATTAATGCTCTTGGAAACGGAAGCGATGGAGAATCAATAGAATTCAATCCTGACGATGGTTTGTTGTATCACTGGAGTGGTTGGGGAGCCCCAATTACAATGGAATCTATTAATCCCTTGACATTTGCTATAACTCCAATAGCAACAAGTGGAGCTATTCTTGATAATGTTGGATCCTCTACATACGTCGGTAACGGTCGTTTTCTGGTCTCTGATGTTAATGATGGTGGTCTTAAATATGTCACAACTTCTGGAGTTGTGACCCTTACATCTAATACGAATGACACTTTTAAAGGATTGGCATTCGCAGGCGCAACTACCAGTGTAACCAACACGACAGCTCCAAACGATTCAATTTGTGCAGGAGATACAGCAATATTGGTGTGTAACAATATCGGAGGAACCTACCAATGGTTCCAAGACGGAATAGCAGCAGCAAATACTACGAACACATTTAACGCAACTGTTGCGGGTTCATATGTTTGTGTATTTGATAATGGAACATGTGCAGTTCCTTCGGATACGATTTTCTTAACAGTATCAAACATTCCAACGTCGAACATCACACCTTCGCCTAGTGCGACGATTTGTGCTGGCGATAGTTTAGAACTTTCAGTGAACGCAGGTGGAGGTCCTGCCCTATTCCAATGGTACCTGAATGGAGCTGCAATTACTGGAGGAACGAATAGCAACTATTTTGCATCTTCTCCAGGAGCATACAATTGTTTGAAAACGAACCAAAACGGATGTTCTGATTCATCTGCTGTTGCGACTGTAATCACGGTTAATTCTCCATCAGTACTCATTACTCCTACGACCAATGCTACTTTTTGTCAGGGAGAAGATGTTGAATTAATGGTAACACTTAATACTGGTGAAACTGTTCAATGGACGCTCAATGGAACTGATATCGTTGGCGAGACAAATGCTTCGCACTTTGCTGATGTAGTTGGATCGTATAATGCGACAATAACAGATGCCGCAGGGTGTTCTGATACGTCTGCTGTACCAACTGTTGTTACAGTAAATCCTTTACCTCCTGTAGTGCTTAGTCCTTCTGGAACGGTAAACTTCTGTACTGGTGATAGTGTCGAGATTACAATCACTCAAGGTGCTGGTGGCGGAAATTTCCAATGGTTCTTGGATGGTGTAGCAATTTCAGGTGCGACCAGTCCTACCATCTTCGCGAATGCTGAAGGTGCATACAACTTGCAGAAAACGAACATGAATGGATGTTCGGATACGGCAGCTGTCGCAACAGTCTTAGTTGATACATGTGCAAACAACTTAATTGAAATTGCAGGACTTACGTTGGACATCTACCCAAATCCTGCAACAGATAAGGTTCAAATTGACTTCAACTCATTTACGAACTCAGACATCACTGGTCTGGAATTAGTCGGACTTGATGGTAAAACGGTTCGTGTATTCACAACGAACGAAGCAAATACAAATGGAATTTCAATTGATATTTCGGACGTAAATACTGGAATTTACTTTATTCGAATGACAACTTCTTACGGTGCAATCGTAGAGGAAATTGTGATTGAGTAAGTTATTATCTCTGAATAAACTGAGAACTCCCTGAAAATTTATTTCAGGGAGTTCTTTTGTTATAGTCCTCAATCTATTTTTGAAAAGAGATTATCAAGGTCGTAAATATGTATCTTCGTCCAAATTATACAATCCATGAACCGATCTATTTTCACTCTTCTAATCTTAGTCGTTCTTAGCTCCCACTCCTTCGCTCAATTATTTGAGAGTACACTTATTCCAAAAAGTGAATATGAAATCTTTAAATCCACCAAACTGAAGGTGGTTACTGGTTTGCTCGGTGATGAATTCGATGAACAAGTTAAACAGGTGCTTGAAGAAAACTGGACCTTCTCAGAATATACCTTCGTTAATCTTAACGAGTTTAAGGTTTTGTGTCAGACGACTGATGAGTTTAACTATTTTCTCATTCCATGCCCATCATTTATTCACTATAACACTCCAGGCGATGATTTCCCGCTTAGATCGGATTGTTTACACCTTAAAATAGCGAGAGGAACTCCAGAGTTCTGTAAATACATCGAAAAAGTTGGGCTAGAACAATCCTCCAAATTACGATTTGTCAAAAATAGTCGAGGCTTAGCAAATATTTTTTACTCATTTGGGAACCCTATGAAATATGCTAATTCGGGTAGCGAAGCTAAAAGGCAGGCGCAAGAATATTTAGATTCTCTCCGAGCAGAGACTCCTGTTGACACCACAGAGGTCGATAGTAGGCCCTTCTACTTCTCCAAACAAGATGTCATGATCCCCATTCTGATAAAGAATCTTCAATGGCAATTCAACGAGAACAAAGTGGGCAGGATATCTAGTGGAGCATTCAGTAGCAAGAAAGTTGAAAAAGGATTGCCTGAAATGTTTGAAGTGCCCACTTACGTATTGGAGTCTGATCTCAATGAAATCGTGGAATCAGATATAACCATTAAAGCCTATTTCAATGGCGATGTCAAAATCGTCTCAAAAGAAGAATATGCCGAGCTAATTAATTCAACTCAAAACGTCAATATTTTCCTTTCATTGGAAGACATGGGATATAACTACGCACAGGTATTTAATGTAAAAAGTGGGAAACTACTTTTTTACAAAAGACATCCAATTACTAAAAAAGCAACGGATGGCTTATCTCCTTCGCACTTAAAGACCTGGGAATTTTCCAGAAAGCGAGCCGAAGCTGGAGGGTAAGGAATAGATTATATAAATTGTATTGAATCCCGCTTTCTTTTTTGGAGGGCGGGATTTTTTTGTCATACCTTTACTGAAGTAAACCTACCCTTATGAAAAACTCATTATTTACCCTTCTTCTGATAATCAGTTTCCAATCACTAGCCCAGAGTGCTGATACATGTCTATACGTTCAAAATAACAATTCGATTGGAGGATTGGATTGTGCTATGGGCTCCTTAGCACCATTCACCGCGGATTCATACCAATGGCTTAATTGCGATAGTTCATTCGCAGTTGTTCCCGGAGATACAAATGAATTTTACATAGGACCTACTTCAACGAATGTTGCACTTGTAATAAACTATTTGGGGTGCGTCGATACGAGTTATTGCGCATACGTCTGTACTTGGGGACTGGAAGAATTACTGATGAATAAAGTTGAATTAGTCGGAGTTTATGACATCATGGGACGCGAAACAGAAGATCGACCGAATACCTTGTTAATCTATCTGTACAGTGATGGCACTACGGAGAAAGTCTTTAGAATTGCTGAATGATCACTCTTTAGCTCATGTAAATAAGGCAGAACCACGCCGAATTTACAGATCGGAATTGAAAATGAAAGCGGTCCATGTACTTTTTCCTTGCTTGATCCCGATGGAAATCCTATTTTAATTGACCAACACAAATAATAACTCCTATGACCAAAGATTTAACCGAAATCAGAGAAACGCTAACATCTATACTGAAAGAACACTCATCTGTCTTAAAAGTGGTAGCTGACACCGAAGTCAAATATGAGGTGGCTGGAACTGTTGAGGCGATGCAGGGCAAAAAGAAAGTGGATGGCATTTACTTTTCATCAGTTGTCCCAAAGCCAAAGGACGTACGCTTTTACTTCTTCCCTTCGTATACGCACAAGGATCAAATTGGAGAATTACCCGAAAACTTGAAGAAAGCGCTTAAAGGGAAATCCTGTTTTCATGTCAAGTACATGGATGATGATCTAGAGCAGAGCTTTCGCGATTTAGTAAAAAAATCAGTGGGTCTTTATCAAGCTGATGGCTTACTTGCGAAATAAGTCCACTTTGAAATTGTCTATTTGCTGTGCGACCATGCTCTCCTTGGTCGCTTGCGGCAAAAAGTCCAAAGAACAGGGTTTCAGAAACGAAAGCTGAGTCCAGCGAGGTTTTCAATAAAGTACTTCGTTGGTTACATGCCTAACAATCATCAATAGGCAAATCAATTTTCATATTGATGTGCATCCATTTTGTCGGGTGTTCAGAAGAACTTCCGTAAACCTGCTTGTCGTAATCAATTCCCCAATCAGACAGGTCAATTTTTCCTTCAAGAATCAATTTTGACGTGATTGATTCATTTGGCTCACGAATCCCAGAAACGAAGAATTTCACTTCACTTTCCACTCCTTTAATGGATAAAACCCCGTTCACCTGATACCAATCAATCCCCATTGTGTAAACATTTGTTGATTTGAACTTGATGTTTTCTTGATGATCGCTATCAATGAATACATCAGGTGTTTTCAACAACATTGTTTGTTCTTCATTAACGCATGAGGCGAATGATTCAGGAATAATTTCGAACGACATTTGCATGTCTTCTAGTGGATTTCCGGCATCATACCTGACTTTAGTGTTTACTTCCATATTTTCAACCGTTCCAGCAAATGGACTGCTACAATGGCCATGAGTCACGAATAAGTTTACGGACTGTTGGACTTCCATCTCTGGTCCTTTCACTAAGGATTCAGCTACCCATGGCTTGTCGTTGGAAGTAACGTTTCTATTTGCAAAAGCACTTAGAAAGAGTATTGCCAATAAGGCTAAACCGGACGCAAGAAATACATTGATCTTTTTCATAACTGATATTAATTTCCAATCAAGTTAACTTATTGAGACCTTGTTACCCGTTAATCAATGTAAAACAATGTAAAGAGTTGTTGGAGACGCCATTTACAGCGAAAAGATCAAAATCTACCCACCTGCGCGGAGTACTTAGGTTCAAATAGAAATAGAAGCACCAGAATTCAATGCATTGATTCAGTTCTGGTGCGTAAGACAGGTGGTTTAATCTATTCTCAAATTGTGCGTTGCATCTTTATTCCACTGATTCCATTTGAATTTCTGAATCGCTCGAATGACCGTCAGCACTCCTCCTGAAACAATGAATAATTTTCCTTTGTTATAGACTGGCTGAGCATCTATTTTGTCTCCATGCTTTTTTTCTGTTTTCGAAGTTCCTGTTGCGATATCATACACCATTAATTCGCCTTGTGACGTACCCAAATAAATTTTATCGTCCGCCACGATCGGTACCT
>JBGCDF010000238.1:0-8447 GCA_045105095.1 Crocinitomicaceae bacterium
GTGGACAGCTGACAGAGGCTGTGAGAAGACGCCCCTACTCGATTGTTTTATTTGATGAAATCGAAAAAGCGCATCCTGATGTATTCAATGTTCTTTTACAGGTATTGGATGATGGAATTCTTACAGATAACAAAGGCCGAACGGTCAATTTCAAGAACACGATTATCATCATGACTTCCAACATGGGGTCTAATTTGATTCACGACAAGTTTGAAGGGATCGCTGAAGCTGAATTCGAGCGCGCTGCGACAAGTGTTGAGTATGAAGTAATGGAAATGCTCAAACAAACGATTCGACCAGAATTCCTGAACAGAATTGATGAAACGATTTTATTCTTGCCGCTGACAAAACAAAACATCAGAGAGATCGTTCTCCTGCAAATAGATGGACTTCAGAATCGATTAGCTAATCAAGGAATTAATCTTGTAATTAAAGACGAAGCACTGGATTACATCGCCGAGGCGGGTTACGATCCATTCTTTGGTGCTCGTCCTGTTAAGCGTGTAATTCAGAAGCAAATAATGAATGAATTATCAAAATCTTTGCTTGGAGATCAAATTGATTCCTCGCAAAACGTTGTAATGGATATCTTTGATGGACAAATTGTCTTCAGAAAACCTATCAACGAGGAAGAAGAAGTAATTCTTAACTGAGCCACCGTTTAAAAGTTACAGTCTGGCGTCTGGACTCCGATAACCATCGGAATCTGGACGCCTTTTTTTATTCGGTCACTATGAGTAATTTCGAAGTAATGAAACGATTGAAACTGATACTATCAAGTTTAACAATAGCAGCACTGGGATTAAGTGCATGGTCACTCTACGTGCTGTTCTCAGGAGAAGGAGATTTGGTCCAGGCTGCTTTGAACCTGACCTATTTCTTTACACTATTCATTGCCTTTCTTTGTGTGAGAATTTCCATGGGTGAGTCTGGAAAAGTAACTTGGCTCACTTATTTCCTTTCGATCATTGTAATTATTTCATCTACTTACACTTGGATCTCTTCGGTTGATCTGTTGCTTACAGGAAAATACACCATCGGACTACTCCCAATTTTGATTGGTACAACAATGATCTCAACGGTAAGTTCTAATGTGAGTTGGTCAAAGTATGTTCAAGCAGTCATTGGGCTTATCGCACTGGCACTTTCAGTATGTGTATTCACTGGAACCTTCGGAACTTCTATCTACGACATACTACTTGTTGGAATGATCATTTTGACCGTCATAGTGTTCGCGCTTTCCTTCTTTGCGAAGCCTACTTAATGAACGTTCCGTAACCGTGAAGACGTTTCATCCAGTATTCAGATTTTTGCACATCGGTAATAACAATTCCACTTCCTGAACTTGCATGAATCATTTGAAGTGGACGTCCAGCATCGGAAACGATTATACCAACATGAGAAATACCCGATCCATTATTGAAGAACACCAAATCACCTTTTTGAACTTCCTTCTCCTTCAACTTGGTTGACTTAGCATACTGGTCTGCTGCTCTTCTTGGCAATTCTACTCCATTTTGGTTCATAACGTATGAGGTAAATCCAGAACAGTCAAAGCCGCCAGGCTTACTTCCAGCCCATACGTATGGAGTACCTAATTGTTGTTTTGCAACAGTCATAATTTCTCCACGGAGACCAATGATTTCAACGCTTTCCACAACTGGAATCTCAGTTTGTGTAATTACTTGATTAGCATCATTGCCTGCATCGACATTCGGAACGTCTTCAAACAGGCGATCAATTAATTCCTGCACTTCTTCAAACGATTCCTGACTCCCCATTCGCTTGAGGTCGGCCGCCCATGAAACCAAATCAGATCTAAGCCACGAAAGCTCATACATGTGTGCATTGAAAATCTTTGTACCTCTCTCCGATCGCTTTACTTCATTGAACATTTTTTCTGCTTCTTTCAAAGCATCTGGATGACGAGTCAACCAAAATCCATTTTGCGATAGCTGAAAGAGACTGATACTTCGGTAGTAGGTTGGCATCATGGAATAATCGTATTCAGGTTTATCAAGTAAACGACCAGCTTTTCTGTACGTTCGCTTGTAGTGCCCTTGAGCATAATACATCTCCAGTCGATCAAAATGTTTGTTCTGACCGAAGGCAGCATTCATGGTCAACATAAATACCCCTAAAACGAAAATCCTTAGACCTGCTTTCATACACTGCGAAATAACTAAAAAAATGGTGCAAAAAAACGCTTCAATCAAAAATCAATTCACAAATACCTTGTTAATAGATCGAGCCAAAATATAATTAACATATTTTGCCAAAATAATTCCAATACTTATCAGGGAATTCACGTTATTAGTATTTGCGAATCATTTTTGATTCGATTTCCATGAATGAAACTCAATAAAATGATAAAAATATTCTCCCTCCTTACCCTACTTGGAACTTCAGTTTTTAGTTATGCTCAAGTCGATTCGGACAAAATTGCCACGACACAGAAATTCGATGAAGTACTGACCTACGTTAATCGCTTGTACGTTGATGATGTTGACAGTGAGAAGCTTACGGACGCAGCAATTGTAGCGCTTTTGGAAAAATTGGACCCTCACTCTACTTTCATCTCGAAGGAAGATGTTGATGATGCCAATCAGAAGATCAAAGGGAATTTTGTGGGAATTGGAATTCGTTTCCAGATCTTGCGCGACACATTAATGGTCGTTGCAACTATCCCTGGTGGACCATCTGAAAAATTAGGGCTGCAGCCAGGTGATAAAATCGTGAAAATTGGATCTGAAAATGTAGCAGGAGTTGGATTAAAAAACAGTCAGGTTCGAGACCGATTAATGGGAGATCGCGGTACGAAAGTGACTGTCGCTGTTCAGCGCAAGAAGAAGCGCAGTCCAATTGATTATGTTATCACGAGAGATTTAATCCCTGTAAATTCGGTGGATGCATCATACATGATCAATGATAATACGGGATACATTAAGTTAAATTCCTTCTCACGATCTACGCATCAAGAATGCCGTGAAGCAATCAAAGATTTGAAGGAACAAGGAATGGAAAACCTCGTATTTGATCTTCAAGGAAACGGCGGAGGTCTGTTGTACGCATCAAAATACTTAGCCGATGAGTTCTTAACAGACGACAAGCTGATCGTGTACTCGGAAGGTCGTTCTCAACCGAGAGTTGATTTAAGTGCAGAAAAGAAAGGTCTTTGGGAAGAAGGACGTCTCGTGTTACTTACGAATGAGTATACGGCATCTGCCAGCGAGATTTTATCTGGAGCGGTTCAGGATTGGGATCGAGGATTGATCATTGGAAGAAGAACATACGGAAAGGGATTGGTTCAACGACCAATTGATCTAACGGATGGATCTCAATTACGCTTGACAATTGCGCGATACTACACACCAAGTGGACGTTCCGTTCAGAAATCCTACGAAAATCTGGATGATTACCGAAACGACCTGATCAATCGATACGATCGAGGTGAATTTTCGAGCAAAGACTCAATTTCCCTTCCTGACTCACTGAAATTCGAAACCTTGTTGAACAAACGCACGGTTTATGGCGGAGGTGGAATCATGCCGGATTACTTCGTTCCACTTGATACGATGGAAACGACTGATTTTTATACTGATTTGGTTCGCTCTGGCTCATTCAACAGCTATTCCTTAACCTATGTTGATGAGAACCGCGAAGACATTTTAAGCGACTACCCTACTTTCGCTGAATTCAAGAACAATTTCGAAATTGATAAGAAATTCATGAATAAATTCATCAAGTACGCTCAGGATGAAGATGATGAACTGGAAATGGACGACGAAGAATTCAACACAAGTGAATCCCTGATTAAGTTAAGAATGAAAGCATTGATTGCTCAAAGCCTTTGGGGATATAATGAGTTCTATCAAGTTTACAACGAGTCGAATGAAATTCTTCAAAAAGCAATTGAAGTAATTGAATCAAAGGAGTACAAATCTGCATTGAAATCTCAGAAATAATCGAATCTAATTATTAATTTTGACTGGATTTAAAAGTTAAAAGCACCATGAAAAAGACAATTGTTTCCATTTTCACCTTAGCCCTTCTAGTGGCATCTTGTGAAGGATCAGATAACGCGATCAAAAGCGTAGACGGCGAAGTATCATCTTCTGTAATTGCTGACTCAGAGAGCGAGGCGAAACTGAGCGAGGAGTTATCTGAATTTGAAAAAGAAGAAGCAGTTCAAGAGAAGGAGAAAATGGCCAACTTGACGACTTTGGAATTCGACAAGGTATTACACGATTTTGGTGATGTTGCAGCGGAAGTTGAAAATACTACCTCTTTCATCGTTAAGAATACAGGCGAGAGACCTCTCATCATTAGTGATGTGTCTGCAACATGTGGATGTACTACCCCGAAGAAACCTGAAGCTCCAATCCCTCCGGGAGAATCTGATGAGATCGTTGTAACGTTTAAATCAAAGCCTGGACAGAAGAATGAGATCAAAAAGACAGTTACTGTAACTGCTAATACACCTGATCAGGTTCATCGAGTAGATATTCGAGCTTTCGTAAAAGTAAACGAGTAAATCTCTATCCCTTTCTCTTTAGGAACGGTATAAACTTCTGTGCCAGATTATTCACATCAGGAGATATTCTGAAGATATACATGAGCAAGCCATACGTTGTTCCGATTAAGGCTGTCTTGTAGATAAGTTGAATGTAGATGTTTCCCACAGAAGGAAGATAAGATGTTCCAACAATTACCAGTGTCGCAAAGATGGTTCCCAATAGGATTTTGGTATTAAACGGAGATATTTTGAACAAGATCATCACGGAAATCATCCTGCTTAAGTGAAGCACTCCAAATGAAATGAAGGTTGCTATTGCCGCTCCCGTCACTCCCATTTCAGGAATAAAATAGATGTTGGCAATAATAGCTACCGTAATGGTAACCATGGTAATTGGAGTATGCAGCCAATAATACTTTGAAGCCGATATAATCTCAGAACTCATTCCCGCAAAAACATCGAATAACTGAGCCAAGCCTATGAAAAGCACAACGTAGATTCCTATAGAATATGCCTCATCTAAGTAACCAGTAATTGAACCGATATTCCCCCAAACGAGTGCGAAAATCAACCCAGAGACAACTAGCAAGCTCTGACTACTTTTCTGGTTGATCTCCTCTACTTTCTTTGTGTCTCCATCCTTGAGAGCTTCCACGATGAAGACTCCAGAGATCAGCTTTAAGGAACGACTAGGAACCGCTACAACTGATCCGAAAAGGTACATCGTTGTATAAACTCCAGCCAAGGCTTCTTTTAAATACTCATTGACCATCAAGGTATCGATGTACAACAAAAGAGCCGCAGCAATAGTGTTTAGAAGTCCAAAACCTCCCAAAGAAAACAAGTGACGTTTTTCTTCTCTGGTGTATGTTGGGAGTGATCCGAATTTCAAATCTTCTTTTCTTCGCAGGTAGACGACCAAGATTAACGGAGCAATGATAAACAGGACAATGTACAGAACTAAGAAACCATCAAAATTGATCAGATCGAAGTAATAAAGACCAAGGAATATGATCGGCATCCCCTTCAAATAAAGGTTCTGCATAACAGCCATGAAGGTGATACTCTTTGTCATTCGTACCAATGCTTCAAAACTGATATAGAAAATCCGTGATACAATCATCACATAGACGAGAATCGATAACAAAGCAGTTCCGATGATGTCTGAAATAGCTCCATCAAATTTGCCGATTCCGAGATCATAGTACAAGAAAAAAGGAATAGATAAAAGGCATCCAGCGAATGACACCAAAAGTATCATGGAAGAATATCCGCTTGGATTCTGATCGCGATACGTTTTATACGTTCTAAATACTAATTGCGAAATACCCAATGAGAAAAGTCCCGCGAACGTACCAGAAATTGCCAGAATCACGCGTAGCACGCCAATTTCGTCAGGCGCCAGTAATTTGGGCATAATAAGAACGGCGGAAATAAAGGAGATCACAACTCCGATGTAGGAAATAGTCGTAGACCTTGCCGATTCTTTTACAATTTTGCCCATTTAATCAGCTTATTATTTCTAGAATTCGTTTGTGAATTTCGCTGTGCCCTTCGAAATTATAATGAATACCATCAGGAACAAAGGCCGGGTCTAGATCGTGTACACCAACGAAATGACTTTGATCAAACTCATCACATATTGCACTCATCTTAGCATGAACTTGCGCAATTCTTTTTTTCGTTCCAGGAAGGTGTTTCTCTACGCGATCTGAAGGAGTATTTATTCCTAAGCAGATAATCGTCGCACTGCTATCCTTCGTGAGTGAAGAAATTGTTTGATTCAACTCAAAAATAAATCGTTCGGGATGATACCACGAGCGCTTAAACCTCAAAAGAACTAAAGGCTTTCGTAGTTTCGACTCCAGAAATAGCCCTATCGTTTGAACGAACTTACCTGAACGCGTCATTTTCGTCTTATAGTGCAGGTAATCGTACATTCTTCGAGATGTGCTTCTAGAACTCAATTCTACTACTCCGTATTGCAAAATGATAACATCTGCCTGTTTCTGAAGAATTTTGTCCGTATTTCTAGAAACTGCCCCAATCATATTGCCGCTAAAACAGAAATTTTCAACAAAAAATGATTCGTCCTTACGCAGTAAATCCATGTAGTTCTCGCCTTCCCCATCATTTGGACGAATACGAATCCCTACGGAATTTCCAAAACAGACTATTTTCTTATTCTTCATACCAATGTGCTAAGCCAAGAGCCATCCATCCTTGAGTCCATCTAAGAAACGGAATTTTGATGTATCTATTTGATTTTCTCTTTTGATAGTAAAAATAACCAGATTTGTCTTGCCAGTTTTGGCTCAGGTTGGATAGTAATTTCTCCATTTCATTGGAAACATCCCTGTCTTCACGGATTTCTGCAAATAAAATCAGCGCATCGGCTAAGGATGTTGAATCGATCGGGTATTCCTTATTGGAATACTTCGCAATGTTTCCATCTTCTTTGAAGTAGTTTTTCAGGTAATAGGCATAATAACGATTAAATGCGCCCAAATATGCAGGATCTTGAAAATGTTTCCACGCTCTGAAAATACACTGCAATTCATAACTGGCGTGATAACTGTCGTTAAACGTTGAGTCTGATTGAGCAGTATATGGAAAAAGTCCTGAAGGCAACTGAGTAGAAATCGTGAAATCAATTGCTTTTCTTGCCGTTTCGATGAAATCCTGGTTGTCTATCATCTTCCCCACCTTCAACAGTAAATCTGCGGCAAAGAGGTTGGCATTATTGATCAAATCCACCTTTTCCATGGAATAACTGAAACAAATGGTTCCATCCTCAAAAGTAGATCGCTTCAAATCCTCTAAGATGAAATGGCACGCTGAAACTGCGACATCCAAATCCTCCTGATTCTTTCTGAGTTCATACAATTCGACAAATGCTGAGCCAATCCAGTTAGCGGTAACGGCAAATGGTGTCCCTTCGGGGAATTCCACACCAGAAGACATCCATGAAAACGGCACACCCCATGCAAAGTGCTCAGACTTGTTACTTCTCAATCGGATCAACTCTGATCGATAAAGATCTATTTCCTTGGAATATTTCTGAACATCATTTTTGGAAAGTAGTGCGTATGTATGCAACATACAGCCCAAGTGAGTTGGATGAACTTTCTTTTTGACGAAAAACACTTTTCGAATCGAAATGGGGAAACGCGCACTAACAAACTCGATCCCAAAACGAACAACTTTCTTGAAAAAACCCAATTGCCGAAAATCGATCATTAGGCTTCGTGTGAACTTGTTCAAAGAAATAATGTCGTATGGATCGTAACCCTTCATACCATAGGATGAAGACCAATCCAATAAGGAATTCAACATTTTTTCTTTCATACCAGCTTTTCATAGGTCTTAATCAGACTTTGTCCTTCAACCTTGGTATTGTATTGATTTAAAACGGCATTTCTCCCATTCTGCCCCAATTGGGCTTGCAATTCTTTATCGCTGATTAACTCTTGAAGCCTTTCGGCCAATTCATCAGCGGATTTATTCTCATAAATCAAGCCTGAGCTCGTTTCTTTGATTACGCGTTCCAGTGATTTACAGTTGCTTGAAATGACAGGTTTACCTACTAACATGTACTGATACAGCTTATTAGGAGAAGAACAATCATTTTGTACCGATCGATAATGAGGAATAATCGAAGCATTTCCTTTTGAAATAAACTCGAACACTTCGCTCTGCTTTACCCAGCCTCGAAAATCAATTTGATCGATCACCTTTAACTCACTAGCCAACGCTCGAATTTCACTCTCATAACTGCCTGTCCCGCAAACAGTAAACGTGAATGTTGTTTTGAATTCGGTAGGCAACAATGCAATAGCCTCCACCACTGTCGCGAGACCACGTGCTGGCGTAATCCCTCCGGCATATACTAAATTGAAGGAATCATTCGCTGATTCTTCACTTTTGATAT
>JBGCDF010000239.1:0-12041 GCA_045105095.1 Crocinitomicaceae bacterium
GCCATTTAGCCATTTAGCCATTTAGCCATTTAGCCATTTAGCCATTTAGCCATTTAGCCATTTAGCCATTTAGCCATTTAGCCATTTAGCCATTTAGCCATTTAGCCATTTAGCCATTTAGCCATTTAGCCATATTGCTAAATAGATTCAATTTCGCGCTAAATTTTAAACTACCTTTACCTCCAATGAAACGCCTCTTCGACATATTCGTTTCCCTAATAATCCTCCTGATTTTCCTCCCATTTGGAATCATTATTTCCATTCTAATCATTCTCGAAAGCAAGGGGGGAGCATTCTACATTCAAGAACGAATTGGACGCAATGGTAAATCATTCGGATTATTCAAATTCCGAACGATGAGGAAAAATGCGGACAAAAACGGGAAGTTGACCGTCGGAATGAGAGATCAAAGAATTACGAAAGTTGGCTATATTTTACGGAAATCTAAGCTAGACGAATTTCCTCAGTTTTTGAATGTACTAATAGGTCAAATGAGTATTGTTGGTCCGCGCCCAGAAGTTCAGGAATACGTTGACCATTACACTGACGAACAACGAAAAGTTCTAACCGTCCGACCTGGAATTACGGATTATGCTTCCCTTGAATATTTCGATGAAAACAAATTGCTGGGAGAGTCAGAAGATCCCCAACGAACCTACATTCAGGAAATTATGCCTGCAAAAATTGAATTAAACAAAAAGTATTTGGAGCGCCCAACTATCGGGCATGACATTCAAATAATGTGGAAGACCTTCGTGAAGATCATTCGTTAAGTGACTTTCCTACCTTAAGATTTTTTACGATGACATAACTCAACAGGAAACATGTTATTCCAATTGCTGCGCCTAACACGGTGTCTTCTAAGAAGTGTTGTGACAAATAGATCCGTGAGAGTCCAACAAGAGTAGCTCCAACTACGCAGAGCAATTGAATCCACTTTTTTGTACCAAACAGAAATGCAACCAGCGCAAAAAAGGCAAACCCTGCAGCCGTATGGCCAGAAGGGAAGGAGTTATTCGTATGCATTTCCACCCCAGGAATAGTATATAAAAACTCTTTTCCAATAAACTTAATCGGACGAAAAGCATCTGAAAAAACGATTTGTTTCAATAGTTGAGTTGATGCCGCCACCAGTAATAGATTAAACAAAGCCAGAAGAGCAATCCCTGATTGATACCTCTTCCAAAAAAGTGCTGATAGAGCTGCTGAGCCAAGGATCACGAATGTGCCGCCGCCTACATGTGTGTAATACTTAAAAAAGAAATCTAAAAAAGAAGAATGTAAAGAGTTCACGTACAAGTGTCCACTAACTTTTCCCTCAATCATAAGAAACACACAGCCGATTAAAATCGCGATAATTGCTCCGAGAACGTAAAATCGAATATGTGGATGAATAACTTTCACATCAGTTAATGAATGAAGAAGGCAAGTCCTGCTCCTCCGATTATCGTTAACAACTTTATAAGATTGAACTTATGATTTTCACTTGTCTCAAAGATAATGGTTGTAGAGATATGTAGAAACATCCCAACGACTACGGCCAAAATGAGATTAAAATCAATGTTGATGTAGTCTACAGAACTCATTCCTAAGATTAACCCCAGCGGTGTTGTTAAGGCAAAAATACCGAGAGTGAACCAAACTTTGCTCTTAGAGATGCCGGAGGTAAACAAAACAGTCGCGAGCGCGATGGCTACTGGAAAACGGTGTAACAGTATTCCAGTAAGAAGACCGCTTTCACCTCCATGATGATGAGAAGTTGCGATTTCGATTCCAGCCAATTCCGTACCAAGAGGAATACCCTCTAACAAGGCATGTGCGCTTAGTGCGATTACAAGAGCGATTGGAAATTTCTCCTCCTTACTCGTGTGAATATGCCCGTGCTCGATACCACCAGAGAAAAACTCAAGTATCAATTGGATCAAAAATCCAACTAAAATATAGATTCCAACTTTCGCATGGCTATGTTCGTATAGTTCAGGAATGAAATGGATGAATGCCAAAGAAAGTAGAAATCCCCCGCTAAAGGCCAGCATTAGCTTGATAATCTGGCCGTTACTTTTGCGATCCAATAAAGCTACAAACAATCCTCCAAGCGGAACAGATATGATAAGCGCAAGAATAGTTAGAATTACTTCCATTAGTTTAATTGAGCGATAACGATCAAACGATCGGATGTTGTCTCTTTGAAGGAGTTTAAATCGAAATCCCCAAAGCTATCAAGAATCTTGAAATTAGCCGCATCTAATAATGTGGAGAAATCCGAGAGTGTAAGCGCTTGAACTTTCTCGGTGAATGAAAACTCTTGTCCATCGGCATTAAAACTAATGTGTTTGAATATGTGAGTACCGTCAAATTTTCGTTTTATGTTAAAGGTAATTCCGTCGACTGTTTTGGTTTCTGAATGAACGAGGTCTGCTATTACCTTATGAGCATTCATGAAATCAATGACAAGAATACCATTCGGTTTTAGCATTTTTCCAATGGAGTCAACAGCTTTTTGATTTTCCTCGAGTGAATCGAAATACCCAAAACTTGTAAACAAGTTGAAAACGCCATCAAATCGCTCGTTAGGGATCGTATTACGCATGTCGTGAACAGCGAATTTGAGCGAATTGTTTTCGAAATACTTTGCTTGAGAAATGCTATTCGGAGAGAGATCAACCCCCAAAACGTTAAAACCGCACTCAGAAAGCGTTACCGCATGACGCCCTTTACCACAAGCCAAATCTAAAACATGATCTCCCTTTTTGAGAGGGAGGTGTTCAACTAATCGCTGTATAAACCGCTTAGCCTCAGATAGATCCCTGTTTTTATAGAGGGTGTGATAATACCTTGTATCGAACCAATCTACGAACCATTCCTTACTTTGCATTTTCATGCGCACAAAGATATACAACTTTTGAGGAAGTGTTTTTACATATCTAATTTGGATTCTGTATATTTGGTTTCTTAAAATCATGGCATTAACTGACGTCTATAATTATTATCGGAGAATGGAGGATGAGCAAGTCATCCTTTCTTTCAAAGGTGAGTTCTCTGCAGAACTCCTGACGTCTATTCTGCATATTATGGAATCGAAGATGATTGAATTATCGATTTCCATGCAAATGAAGAAGCGCGTGTTTAACGTATTAGTTGAATGCTTTCAAAATCTTTACCACCACATTGACGGGAATCATCCTGACAGTCAGTTGGACGCTACCAATAATTCAGCGCTCATAATGGTGAAGTATGTTGATGACAAGATCATGGTGTTAACTGGGAATTACATTCCTAAGAAAAGCACCAACGAATTGGAGCAGAAGTTAATTTTGGTCAATGAATTAGACCAAACGGAATTAAAGGAGCTGTATCAACAACGCCTACTTAACAATGATATCTCTGAAAAGGGAACAGCTGGATTAGGCATTATTGATATCGCTCGTAAATCAAAAAACGAACTGGGATACGAATTCATCGATGTAAATGATGAATACTCGTTTTTCTGTTTAAGTATTGTTATTGAATAAAAAGAGCTATGGAAAAATTGCACATTGAAGGATCAGCGAAAACACCATCTGTAAGTTTTGATGGACAAGCTGGAATTTTAGAAATGAGGGGACGATCAATTCCTGAAAATTCAATCGAGTTTTTTCAACCACTTATGGACTGGATTGACGGATATGGATCAAGTCCAACAGAGAGTACACAAGTGGATATGAAGTTGGAATACTTCAATACATCTTCTTCGAAGTGCATCCTTGATTTGTTTAAAAGACTAGAGAAAATTAATAACGGGAATTCTAGTGTGTTGATTAATTGGTTTTATGAAACAGATGATGAAGACATGCAAGAGGCAGGTGAAGATTATGCCGCGATTGTTGACCTGAAGTTTGAAATTCAAGAAATCGACGAAATCTAAGAATGACCGTAGGACTGACGGGAGGAATTGGTTCTGGAAAAAGTACCGTTGCACGAGTACTGGAATCGATGGGATATCCCGTTTTTTATTCTGATTTGGAAGCAAAAGAAATCATGCGTTCAGATCAGGAGTTACGCGCTGAAATAATCAATCATTTTGGAAAGGAGGCGTATTTGTACGGCACGCTGAACCGCACGTATCTAGCGCAAAGAATCTTTTCCAATCCAAAGGATAAGAGTGTTCTTAACGAACTCATTCACCCGAGAGTTCGAGCGAATTTTGCCCGTTTTGCCGAATCTTCTTCATCAGAACTGATTTTTAATGAAGCTGCCATTCTTTTCGAAACTGGAGCCTATTCGAGTTTCGATAAAACTTTATTGATCACTGCCCCAGCAGAAACGAGAATTGAACGCGTGATGAAACGCGATAATAGTTCACGAGAAGAAGTCCTTGACAGAATGAACAATCAATGGTCTGATGAGCGTAAAATCCCTTTAGCGGATTACGTAATTCAAAATGGGAATCAGGATAAAGTACTAGAACAAATTGAGAATGTTGTTTCAGAATTACTGAACTATTCGACCTCTTCGTAGTTGTCGAAATCATTGTTTTCGGTATCCTGAGGATCGTTCCTCCCACTATCAGGAGTCGAGACCTTTCCGCCATTCAGAAGAAAAGTAATCCCTCCCGCCATCTGGAAAAAGATGTTGAGCATAAAGAAGAACCCAATTACTTTGAAGATAAAGCCAAAGAAGAAAGCGTCTTCGATGCTTAAAATGCTTTCATGAAACCAACGAGAGGCAGCATTCGTAGCTAGCCAGGGATAGAACCACAAAACTGCGAAAAGAGCGATGGCAGCCCCGATAACGATCATCTCAGCCCTAAGGTTGAAAGTGAGCTTAGGCATCTGAGGAATATTTCTACCCATCATCTGAAAAACTGCCGATCTATTTTGAGAGTTCTGAAGTTTTCCAACGAAATACATCAACAGAACAATTCCAGCCAGAACAACCTGGTAGGAGACAATCATGTGCTTGTCCAAATCTCCCAAGCAGAAGAGGAAAGTAACATCGGCAAGGAATAAATACTTTATCCCTTTTATCAAATACGTTTCAATGAGCGTACGTTGTCGACTTGCCGTCAATAAACGCAAAGCGATATCAATCATTCCCCAGAGAAATCCAAAGATGGCGAAAACAACACCCAGTCGAAAAATAAAATTTAGTACTTCCACACCGCTAAGATAAATAAATTGATGTTTACAAAAGCTGATTCCCGAGCTTTCATCCCTACCAACTCCCTCCGAATTCATATCTTTAACCTCAATCAAAAAATAGGTATGAAAAGAATCAGTTTAGCTTTAGTATTTGCAGTGTTTTCATTCTTCCATGTTTCCGCGGAAGAGGGGATGCTAATTCCGTCTCTAATTAAGGCGTTTGAAGACGATATGCAGGCGATGGGAATGAAACTATCGGCCGAAGATATTTACAGTGTGAATCAGTCTAGTTTAAAAGATGCAATCATGCATTTCGGCGGAGGATGTACGGCTGAACTCGTTTCTGATCAGGGATTATTGTTGACAAATCACCACTGTGGGTACTCGCAAGTGCAGTCTCACTCGTCGTTGGAGAATGACTATATCAAATATGGGTTTTGGGCAAAGACACAATCCGATGAATTAGAAAATCCAGGATTGACTGCTTCCAGAATTGTTCGAGTTGAGGATATGACGGCGGCTGTATTCGCAGGAACGGGAGGTTTGTCAGGAGAGGCGTATGGCCAAAGAATTGAAGCGAACATTCAAGAATTGATTGCTGCGGCGACGGATGGAAACCACTACGAAGCAAATATCAAAGCCTTCAACTATGGCAATGAATACTACATGATTGTTCAGGAAGTGTTTAGAGATGTCCGTTTGGTAGGAGCGCCTCCAAGCAGTATCGGAAAGTTCGGTGGTGATACAGATAACTGGGTATGGCCAAGACATACTGGAGATTTCTCCGTTTTCAGAATCTATGCTGGAGCGGACAATAAACCTGCTGATTACAACAAGAATAACAAGCCTTACCAGCCATTGCGTTATTTGCCTATTTCAATGAAAGATCGTGTGCCTGGGGAATTTACGATGATTTACGGTTTTCCTGGAACGACTGAGCAGCACCTTTCATCAGAGCATTTGCGCTATATCATGGATATGGAGCGTCCTGCCCGAATTGCGATGAGAGAGCAATCCTTAGGGGTGATTGACGCAAGTATGCAATCTTCTGATTTGCTTCGTATCAAGTATGCTTCTAAGCAAGCACGAATTGCAAACGGATGGAAGAAATGGATTGGCCAGATTGGTGGATTACAAACTGTGGACGCTATTCAAATCAAATTAGATCGTGAGAAAGAGTATAACGATAGAGCAGCGGAAAAGACCGAATGGCAAATGAAATACAGTACGGTGATTGCGGAAATGAATCAATTGGTCGCTGATTACAAGGATGGTGATTTTGCTTACGCCATGGCGATAGAGTATATGTACGTTGGAGCGGAGTCTTTCAAGCGCGCTCGAGAGATTGAGAAGTTTATCATCGAATATGAAGATTTAGTAAAGCTTGGAGAAACGGATGATGAAATTGAAAAACTTCGAAAAAAAGCGAAAGGTTTCTTCAAGGATTATGATGAAGAAACGGATCGAAAGATTTTTATTAAAACGACAGAAGAATACATGAGCCGAATGGAAGGAAAAGGCTTAAGCGAGTTGTTAAAATCACAATCAGTGGAGGCCTTGGCCAATACTATTTTCTCCAACTCTGTGTTGGTAAACGAAGCGCGATTTGAAACTTTTCTGAATAACCTGTCTGATTCAACTGTTGCCGACTTCACTGAGAACGATCCAGCATTCAAACTGTGGACAGGAATGAGCGGAGAATTCTATCAAGGTGTAATTCCTAGAGTTAGGGAATTCAAGGGAAAGATGAACCAATTGCTGAAGGTGTATGTCGAAGGGAAATTGGAAATGTTCCCAAATCAAAAGCATTGGGCTGATGCCAACTCAACATTGAGAATTACTTATGGTAAGTTAGAAGGATCGGCTCCTCATGATGGAATGGCGTACACAGAGCATACAACACTAGACGGAATCATCGCCAAAAACAATACGGGTAAGTCTGATTTTGAATTGTTACCTGACTTCAGAAAACTGGCTGAAACGAAAGATTACGGAGGATACGATCAAGATGGTGAATTATGGGTGTGTTTCACAGGATCAAATCACACGACTGGTGGTAACTCAGGTTCTCCGGTAATTGATGGCGAAGGAAATTTGATGGGACTGAATTTCGACCGCTCTTGGGAAAGTACGATGAGTGATTTCATGTTCGACGCAGATCGTTGTCGTAACATCACGGTTGATATCCGATACGTGTTGTGGATCATGGATAAATACGCTGGAGCAAATCATTTGGTAGAGGAGATGACCCTTGTAGAAGATAAGAAGGGATGGTGCCAGCGAAGAAAAGAGAAGAAGGCAAAAAAAACTAAAAAATAGAAGATTAGCTTAGCTGCTGCCTAGCGGCGGTAAAAAGATCGTAGATTGAAAGAGTGGACAGAGGTGTTCGCTCTTTTTTATGTAAATACTTTAATGCTCAATCTTCCGTTATTCAAATGAACTTAACTATCATCTCATGAAAACTCAATTGATTTTATCGCTAGCTAGTTTCTTTCTAGCAACGAGCCTTATCGCGCAAAACTTAGTGCCTAATCCTGATTTTGAATTGAGGGATGCAGACTTCTGTGGAATCGCTGGACCAATTGATTTGGAGAACTCTCTAGTCGACTGGTATTCGGCAACTTCGGGTACGCCAGATGTCCACTTCACAGATATTGCATCGACTTGCTGGAATTTTCAGCCAAATAGCACGTATCCGGGTCCTATTGGTTTAAAAGGAACTCAACTCCCAAGGTCGGGCTCATCAATGGCAGGAATTAGTCTTTTTAGCATTTCAGGCATGAATCAACGCGAGTATATTCAAGTTCAGTTAGCGAGTCCACTTGTGCCCACAGGAAAGTATTTAGTAGAATATTACGTGTCACTTGCTGATTATACCGAGTTCGCTTCGAATAACATGGGATTCTACCTTTCAACTTCTGCTGCAATGAGCGGCGGTGATGGGGTGTTGCCAGTTAGCCCTCAATATGTTTCATCTGCCGTTGTCGGAGATATTCAAGGGTGGGTGAGAATAGCGGATACGGTAACGGCGACTGAGGCATCTGAATACTTGACAATTGGAAATTTTTCAGATGATGCTGCAACTACTCTTGAAGCGAATCCATCTGCTTCTTTTGAACCAGGGATGTACGGAGCATACTATTTTCTGGATGATGTTCGAGTAGAGCGTGTTTTTACAGATACTGCAAGTATTGATCAACTAGAACTACTGAATGTAAGCGTGTTTCCAAATCCCGTTACAAACAAGTTAAACATTGAATTTTCTGAAGATGCAACTGATGTTTCAATTGAATTAATTGACATGAAAGGTAAAATGTGTATGTCCATTCAGGATAAATTTCAAGAAAGAACCATCGATCTTAGTGATGTGGGCAGTGGCGCATACCTTCTTCGAATTGAAACACCCAAAGGTGTGTACACAGAGCGAATTGTGAAGGAATAGGATTGCAGAACCTATTGATAGAAAAGGGAAGCGTTTGCTTCCCTTTTCTAGTTCAATTTTTTAATCTGGATATCATTTAATCCCCTAGATGTGTAAGGGACGGTCTTCTGTTGCCGCTAAAGCAGCTTCTTTCAACGCTTCTGAGTAAGTTGGGTGTGGATGACAGATGCGTGCTATATCCTCAGCAGAAGCTCTGTATTCCATTGCGGTAACCGCTTCCATGATCAAGTCAGCTGCACGGGCAGTGATCATATGAACACCAAGTACTTCATCTGTAGCTGCATCTGCAATTACTTTTACTGTTCCTTGAATGTCCATGCTTGCACGAGCTCGTCCTAATGCCCGAATTGGGAAAGCACCAACTTTAATGTCAACTCCTGCTTCCTTCAGTTCTTCTTCTGTTTTTCCAACAGCTGCAACCTCTGGCCATGTGTAAACAACACCTGGAATCAAATTGTAATTAATATGAGGTTTTTGTCCAGCAACTAGTTCTGCAACGAATACACCTTCTTCTTCAGCCTTATGAGCAAGCATTGCTCCTTTAATAACATCTCCAATCGCATAGACATTCGGCACAGATGTTTGCAAGTGATCGTTCACTTCAACCTGACCACGATCGTTCGCTTTTAATCCGATGTTTTCCAATCCTAATCCTTCTGTGTACGCTTTTCTTCCTACAGCTACCAAACAGTAGTCGGCTTCCATTGTAACCTCTTCACCTTTCTTATTGAGCGCTGTCAAGGATACACCTTTTCCTGTGTTCTCAACCTTCTGAACACGGTGTTGAAGATGGAATTTGAATCCACCTTTTTTCAAAACACGTGTCAGTTCTTTTGACATCGTTCCATCCATCGTCGGAATGATTCTATCTGCAAACTCGACTACTTCTACTTTAGTTCCGAGACGGCTGTATACTGAACCTAGTTCAAGTCCGATAACTCCACCTCCAATAACGAGCATTTTTCCAGGAATTTCTTTCAAGTTCAATGCTTCTGTTGAAGTGATAATGCGTTCTTTGTCAGGCACCATTCCAGGGAAGAAGTTCGGTTTAGATCCTGTAGCAATGATCACGTTCTTAGTTGAAAGCAAGGTTTCTTTACCTTCCTGATCAGTAACTTTAACGGTATTTTTATCAACGAATGATCCCAATCCATGATGAACATCAATCTTATTTTTGTCCATTAGGAACTTAATTCCATTGGTTGTTTGTTCGACAACACCATTTTTTCGGGCAATCATTTGTTCAATATTTGCCTTGACATCTTTCACGTCAATTCCATGCTCTTCGAAATTGTGAGTTGCATTGTGGTAATGTTCCGAAGAATCTAACAATGCTTTGGATGGGATACACCCGACATTCAAGCACGTTCCACCGAGAGTGTCATACTTTTCGATGATTGCAGTTTTCATTCCCAATTGTGCACAGCGAATAGCTGCAACGTATCCTCCAGGTCCTGATCCTATAATTGTTATATCGTACGTGCTCATGATTTTAATGTTTGTTACAAAGTTAGAATTTCTGGGTGAATTTCGAATCGTTTGTCATACATATCGACAAAGAAAAGCCCCGATCTCATAAGAGTATCGGGGCTTGAATATTTTTGTGATGATTATTACATCTTCACGAACTTCGTAGTTGCTTCTTGCTTACCAGCAAATAACTTCACGATGTACGTTCCAGTAGCTAAATCAGCACCTTCAATGTCAACAACTTGTGAGCCTTGACTCATGTTCTTTTTGTTGATTGATTTTACACGTCTTCCTGAGAGGTTGTACACTTGAATACTCACATCCGAAGTGTTTGCCAATTCGAAAGTCAAGCTAGTGCTCGCTGACGTTGGGTTCGGGTAAGGGAACAAGTTTGTATCGAACTCATCGATTGATGTTCCACCGTTTCCGTCTGTCATATCATCATTCGTAGACAAGAAAGAAGAAGTACTCCAAATTCCACGTCCGAATGTTCCGATGTAAATCTCACCTGGACGGAAGTTACCTTCAGCCCATGTTCTCCAAGATTGTCTTACTTCGAATACTGGAGTTCCGCAGAATCCGATAGATCCGTCTTCCC
Organism: Crocinitomicaceae bacterium; assembly: GCA_045105095.1. GTDB lineage: Bacteria > Bacteroidota > Bacteroidia > Flavobacteriales_D > Crocinitomicaceae > UBA4466. The sequence continues at coordinate 10,631 of JBGCDF010000239.1, forward strand.
ATGAAGAACCGCCATCTTCAGTAACAAATACACCATGTGAAGTTCCAATAACAAGAACCTGATCATCTTCACGATCGATGATTGCATCATACGTTCCTGGGTTACCTGGGATACTTCCAACATTTGAGAAACTAGGAGCCGCACTCGCAGCATTCAATGAACGCTTGATATTGTTTGTTCCAAATCCAGTAACAACCACCACGTCATTCGCATCTGATGGATTTACACAGATTCCTTCTACCTGACCTCCAGGGTTAAACGTAGTTACAGAAGTTGAGTTCGGAGCAAGTATTGTTCCTGAGCTGTCACGATAGAATGCATCTTCAGCGAATGTTGAACTTGATGTGTAGACACTACCAAGGCCGTCAAGACGCCTTACAACAGACCCTCCAGAAGAGATATAGATATTATTCAAGTCTTTTGAGAACTCTACATCTACGTTACTACTTCCGATTCCTTGAATAACAATTCCCCATTGCTCATCCTGAGCAGAAAGACGAAGTGCGTTACGCGTTCCCCAAAGCTCTCCTCCGTTTGCATTCACGTACATGAAGTACCATGATTGGAAAGGATCTTGAACAGTTACGTTGTTCCATGCGAGGTTGTAAATAACAGAATCAAGTCCCATGTCGTAAACTCCACCGGCTGGATTGTTTGCATAGTAGCGCTCATATGAGAATACCGATTCAGTTACCACAGTATCAGAAATTCCACTTGGATATGTAACAAGTAATGAATCTCCTACGATTGGTGGAGTCAATCCAGAACCAGAAGTTCCTACGTGAGCCCATGTGTATAAGTCTAAGAAAACATTTTGTCCTGACGCTGAGTCTACGATACCTGTTTCAGTAACAGACAATGCTGGATTGTAATCTACAGTATCGCTGTAGTACAATGCTTCAGTTAGTGTGTAATTGATCGTGTCGCCTGAAGCCGCACTTGGAACAGGGATAGTCTCTCCAACGGCGTAATTAGCATTCGGGAAGTACACAACAGAATCTTCAGAGTTGAGATCAAAGTGCTCAGCCATGTAGATTTTCGTGTGGAATGGGTGATTTGCAGAACCATCAGTTCCGAAAGGATCATATGTTGCTGGTAGTGGATTTGGAACAAATGACTCAACAGTTGATCCACCATCAGTTGAACGCATACCGCTTCCGTACTGAGAAGTTGTAAACATAATTTGAGGGTTAAAGAATGAAATTTCACACTGGAAACCATCTCCACCAGAAACTTCAACGAATTCTAACCATGTAGATAATGAGTGATCGTTGTACAATGATCCGTTATCCTGAGTTCCTCCAAGTACTGCTCCTGTTCTATCGAATGCAATACCATAGAATTGAGTTACGTTGTACCCTCTATTTGCAGGGTAGAAAGAAACTTCAGGGTCATCTGATACGCCTACACC
>JBGCDF010000240.1:0-5599 GCA_045105095.1 Crocinitomicaceae bacterium
GGTGTAATTCCCATCTGCAGTCGCAGCAATTGTTTGAGTCGTTTCAGATGATGACCACGCGTTTCCTGTTCCTTGTGAAGATGTCAAATCAACTGATCCACCATCACAGAATGTTGTTGAACCACCTGCGGTAATTGTTGGTGTTGCTGGCAGTGGATTCACCGTTACGACAATTGGGGCAGAGGAAGCTGAACAACCTGCTCCATCTGTATACGTCACAGAAATGGTAGATGTCGTTGTTACTGTAATTGTAGACGCAGTCTCTGAAGTTGACCATGCGTTTCCTGATGCGTACGATGATGTCAGTGTCACTGATCCACCATCGCAGAATGTTGTTGCTCCGCCTGGAGAAATTGTTGGTGTCGTTGGTGGGTTTGGATCGTTGATCGCCTGAGCTAAAACGTTAGAAACACATCCCGTCGAACCATCAGTAAAAGTGAAATTATACGATCCAGCAGCAAGACCTGTTACCGTGTATGGCAGCGCTACACCATTTGCACTTCCCGATGCGGTTCCTGTCCAGCTCAAATCCCCTGTTCCAGAACCGTTCACCTGAATGGAACCTGTAGCTGAGCCACAAGAAACAGGATCAGTCGTTGTTCCTGATGCAATTGTTGGTGTTGGAACCACCGTAACGTTGGTTGCGGCAGATGCAGATGGACATCCGTTTCCGTCTGTGTACGTCACTGTATAAGAACCAGCTGTTGATACAGTTATTGTAGAACTCGTTTCAGCTGTCGACCAAACATTATTCGTTGGATACGATGATGTCAGGTTTACAGATGAACCAGAACAAATAGTAGTTGAGCCACTTGTCGAAATAACTGGAGCAGTCGCTGGCGTGTACACCGAAACTGTTGTAAACACTGTTGATTGACAACCTCCTGCGTTTGTTACGAGACATGAATACTGCGTTTGTGAAGCAGGAGTAACCGTAATTGACGGAGTCGTACCCAAAGGTGTAGATCCATCAAACCATTGATAAGAAGCTCCTCCTGATGCTGTAATCGTGGAACTTCCTCCAGGGCAAACTGAAGCGTTCGGACTAACACTCGCGGTAAATCCTGTTGATGAACCGATGGTCACGGTATACTGTTCCTCACATGCGTCTCCTGTAGTTGACACCCAAACATCATAAGAACCCGATGGGAGAGTGGTAAACGTTGGACTTGTTTGGAAGTTGACACCATCCAGGCTGTAGAAGTATGTTCCATTTCCTCCAGATTGTCCACTGATGGTAATTGAACCATTGTTCAATCCACACGTGGTGGGACTTGAAGTGACAGTTGCAACAATCGGATCAGCTACGACAATATCCAATATTACTGCATCCGTTTGACAGGAACCATCTCCAAAGAGATAAATGGAGTAATCTCCAGCGGTAGTTGGTGAATAATTGTTCGTTGGTGCTCCCGATGATTCGATAATCGTTGTAAACGGATTGTCTGTCAAATACCAGAAGTAATCAGTGACATTCGTTGACCCAGAACCATTTGCCGTAATTGTTCCTCCGACACAAATAGAATCTTCAGTAGCAGTAAACGTTGCAACCGGAGCAGGCCCATTCGAAAGCATAACATCCATGGCAATGGACTCAGTAATACCGAGTAATCCTGCATCTAACCAACCGTAGGTATCCATCTCCATAAAGAAGGAAGGTGTTCCACCGACTGGAGTGGCAGTAACCCCCATCAAAATGGTGTCCTGAGCAGCACTGTATTGTAATTCTAAACCAACGAAGAACGTTCCACTTACTGAAGCGGGCGTTGTAAAGTCAATTTCGTTAAATGCGTTAGGGACAAGATCAGCTATCAAAACTGTTTCCGATGCCAGAACAGTTCCAGGATCGGTACCATTGTTATCATCATATACTCTGAATTCCACTGAACCACCTGCAGGAGCTACGTCCTCAGCAAGGAAAAGAGGTAGGCTAATACGTCTCACTTCAGCAACACCAGCGAAAGAGAATTGCTCTGCATACTGTAGTGTGTTTTCTACTGATGATCCATTTCCGTATAAATCGAGATGATTGTGTCCTGGGATGTACCCCCAGGCTCCATTGGTTGAACCTCCGTTATAGAATGAGAATCCTTGTGTAGGATCCCAGTTTCTTAGGGTATCACAAGCCGTTCCTGCCGTAGGAGCTACAACTTGAACGTAACCATTTTCAACAGCAGGAGTTGGATCAGTTCCGAATGCATTGGATGCTGCTAACGTAACATTATATAAACCGGGAGTATAAAACTCAACCTGCGGGTTTTGCGATGTCGCAGTTGTCCCTCCGATAAAATCCCAGTCAGTCGTTGGCGTTCCTGAAATCGTCCAGGTCCAACCGGTTGGGACATTCGTTGACTCATCAATAAAGTTTACAGCACCGCCTACAGGAACAATAACTGGTGGTGGTCCAAGTGGAACAGACGAGAAAGCTGAGTTCGGTGGAGTATTGGTAGGATCACATCCTGTAGAAATAAGTAAGGAGCTTCTAATACCCTGTAAAAGTGTTAGCATATAATCTGCCTGGTTTTGAGTAAACATAACCGTACAGTTCGAATAATCCATGTAGTTTTCATACTGCGTTTGTGTCGATCCACATGTTTGCTGAGCACCTGAACATGAACCTCCATAGTTGAATGATGGACAAGCAGTTTGCGGAGTGTCTCCGAAACCGTCATCATTTGTACATCCACCTGAACCTCCCCAAGTGTGGTCGAGTCCAAGGTAGTGTCCAACCTCATGCGTTAATACGTTGTCATTGTTTACTCCTAGGTTGTAGTCGAGTACAATTCCATCGATATTTGGTGAAGGCAGTAATGTTGGTGTAGGGCGGTAGGCGTATCCCGCAGTACCAGAACCAGCTCCATTTGAAATATCACAAATCCAAATATTGAGGTATTTGTTACGATCCCAAATTTGCGATCCGCCTGTTGCAGCAGATTTCATTTTGTTTTCTTCCCCACCGTCGGAATCGTACCATGCTTCGGTAGTCGCAACACGAACAACACCTAATTCAAAGAGTGGTGTCCCCGTTTCATCTTGCGTAGCCAAACAGAAATTGATATTACAATCGGCTGGTACAAAGTTGAATGGTGGGTTCGTTCTAGCATTCGAAGCATCCGAGTTTAACAATTGAAAATCTTCGACTAAATCATTATAAACTTGCATGATCAGTCCGTTAGAAACGTTTTCTGCAGGGTTGTTCGGATTGTGCACAACGTGGAAAATAACTGCTATTGTATTTGTTCCAGGAGTTTCAGGAAGACCTCCCTGAGCCGAAATTGCTGCAGCACCTGCCTGAGAACTTTGAAGATATTCATTCAACAAACCTCGATCCTGATAGTGCTGATAGTTCAAATCATGCGCATTACAGGTATGATTGCCCGTAGGAGTTGCGGTTGGTTGTAATGATCCGACGTTGGAATTGACATTGATCAGCAAACCATTGTTTTGATCGAATGTACTTTGTTGGATAGTAGTGCTTTGTGCATTGGTAGTTGATGGCGCCATGTTCGCTGGAGCAACGGATGGTGCAGTTTGTGAGTACCCAATATAAGAGAGCAGGGTAGCCACGAGCAGTGTCGATAGTTTCATGTCATAGTATTAGTGTTCGACCTCAAATTACGAATATTTTGTGTCGGATCGAAGCATATCGAGACATTTTAGACGAAAAAAGCTGACTGTTAGATGAGAACATCTAAACAATGATTGAAATAGCACTAGTTGTGCACTCAGAATGAATGTTGAAATTTTACAGGACCCCTCCGATTCTATTCTACGTTTCGCGTTTTTTCTTCTTAGCGGCAGGAAAGAGGATATTATTCAAAATAAGACGATACCCTGGCGAATTTGGATGAAGATCTAAATCTGTGGGAGGATCTCCAACAATATGACGGTAATCTTCTGGATCATGTCCTCCATAAAAAGTCCATGTTCCCTGTCCCATTTCTCCATGAATGTAACGCGCAGTATTGTATTGCTTCGTTTCTCCCATGATAAGGACGTTCGGTTTGATAAAATCCTTTTTGAAGTCGGTCGTTTGCCCCATGAAACCATTTACAACATCAGTATGACATTGAGTAAGCATGGTAGGAACGATGTCCCATTTAGCCGAAAACTCGAACAAGGTGAATTTGTCCGTTTTAGCCGCAACCTGCTCTGCAACGTATGCATTTCTCAATTGAGTTCCATCGATATTGGAATACTCGTAGACTAAAGGATCGCGTTCAAGAGTGAAATCTTCAAATGCGAAAGAATTATTGTAGTCCAGTTCATGTTGACAGTTTCTATGGGCTCCATCTCCATCAAACATACTTTCGCAAATATCCGTTTTGTGGGCAGCCAATGAAATGTCAAAGCTGTCCGTTCCACTACACATGGTAAAAAGAAATCCTCCTCCAATCACGAAGTTTTTAATGTTGGTTGCAACGGCTAATTTCATGTCCGAAACCTTATTGAAACCGAGGCCTGCAGCGGCGGATTCTAAACTTCTAACTTGATCTTTGTACCACGGATAGTTTCTGTAGCGAGCATAAAATTTCCCGTACTGTCCTGTGAAATCTTCGTGATGAAGATGCAGCCAGTCATATTCAGGCAATAGTCCCATAACCACGGCAGAGTCGTAGATTTTATCATAAGGAATTTCCGCATATTCCAAGACAAGCGTAACCGCATCATCCCAAGGCATTTTCCCATCTGGAGTATAAACAGCAATTTTCGGAACTTTTTCTAATTGAACCGTTTCCATGTTTTCTTCTGGGTCGGCAATTTTATTCTTTATGGCACTAGCTTGTCCATTCGCGATAATTTCATACGAAACACCTTTAAGCAAAAGCTCTTCTTCGATTCCCGTGGAATGAGGTGTAAGAAAAGAACCTCCACGATAATTCAGCAACCAATCGATTACAATTTCATTTTCTAATAGATAGAATGCGACACCATAAGCCTTGAGGTGATTCGTTTGACTATCATCCATTGGGATGAGAATCTTAGACGCATTCGATTGAAATGCGAAGCTTAGTATGGTAAAAAGAACAAGAAAACCTTTCATAATATAATTAAAGCTACAAAAATCTTACCTAAAATGGAACGTCTTCTCCGGACGAATCCAAATCTATGTCTTCATCAAACGAATTCATCTTACTTGGTATTGTGTAAGTGTTTCCTGCTTGAGCATCAAAATCGTCGTTCGCACCCAGTTGTTTCGGTGCTGAGTCCAATTCACTTTCATCGTAACTTTCAATATTATCAAATCGAGCGTACTGACCAATAAACCTAAGACGAACAGAGTCTAGGGCACCATTTCTGTGTTTTGCAATGATAATTTCACCAACTCCGGCATTTGAGTTTCCATCTTCATCCTGCATGAAACCGTAATACTCAGGACGGTAAATAAAGGAAACGATATCGGCATCCTGCTCAATCGCTCCAGATTCACGAAGATCGGATAGTACTGGACGTTTGTCTCCACCACGCTGCTCAACCGAACGACTCAACTGAGAAAGTGCGATCATCGGAACGTTCAATTCTTTTGCAATTTCTTTAATCGATCGAGAGATAGATGAAATCTCTTGTTCACGATTTCCTTGAGTCTTTCCACCAGCCG